>NZ_CP012152.1:2380000-2680000 GCF_001187595.1 Anoxybacillus gonensis | reverse complement strand
AGATGAAACACAAGAATCGTTTGGTGTTGGGAAAATCGAAGACTTTAAGCAAACACAACTCATCGATTTATATGCCTGTGTGGAGTGTGGACGCTGTACAAACATGTGTCCAGCAACGGGGACAGGGAAAATGCTATCACCGATGGACCTCATTTTAAAATTGCGCGACCATTTAACAGAAAAAGGGGCAGCCATTACATCGAAGGCGCCTTGGGTACCGACGTTTGCGTTTGCGAATACAAAAGGAAACCAGCTTGCTTTTATGGCGCAAGGAATGCAAGAACAAGCAGCAACGATCGAAATGCCAAACTTAATTGGCGATGTCATTACAGAGGAAGAAATTTGGGCATGTACGACGTGCCGCAACTGTGAAGACCAATGTCCAGTTATGAACGAACATGTCGATAAAATTATTGACTTACGTCGTTATCTCGTATTAACAGAAGGAAAATTAAATGCGGATGCACAACGGGCGATGACAAATATTGAACGTCAAGGCAATCCGTGGGGATTGAACCGAAAAGAGAAAGAAAACTGGCGCGAGTTGCGTGAAGATGTACGCATTCCGACAGTGAAAGAGATGCAAAAAGCAGGCGAAGAATTTGAATATTTATTCTGGGTTGGTTCGATGGGATCGTTTGATAATCGAAGCCAAAAAATTGCGTTAGCTTTTGCGCGCCTATTAAATGAGGCAGGGGTAAAATTTGCGATTTTAGGAAACAAGGAGAAAAACTCTGGCGATACTCCACGTCGTTTAGGAAACGAATTTTTATTCCAAGAACTAGCAACAGCAAACATTGCTGAATTTGAAAAAGCAGGCGTGAAAAAAATTGTGACGATCGATCCACATGCGTACAACACATTTAAAAATGAATATCCAGATTTCGGATTTGAAGCGGAAGTATATCACCATACAGAGTTACTAGCAAAGCTTGTAGAAGAAGGGCGCCTCGTTCCGAAATATGAAGTCAACGAAGTCGTGACGTTCCACGATTCATGTTATTTAGGTAGATATAACGACGTATACGATGCACCGCGTCAAATTTTGAAAGCGATTCCGGGTGTGAAGCTCGTGGAGATGGCACGTCATCGTGAGACAGGCATGTGTTGCGGGGCTGGCGGCGGATTAATGTGGATGGAAGAAACGACGGGCACGCGCATTAACGTAGCGCGCACAGAACAGGCGCTAGAAGTGAATCCGACAGTCATCAGCTCTGGCTGTCCGTACTGTTTAACGATGTTATCAGATGGAACGAAAGCGAAAGAAGTAGAAGAAAAAGTCGGCACGTACGATGTGGCGGAGCTGTTGGAAAAAGCGGTATTTGGCTCTGTTCATTAAAAATTCTAAAAAAAATAAATAGTTTTATTTTTAAGATATTTTCAGTATAATGAAAGCAATAGGAAGGTGTACGATTCTCGTGCGCCTTCTTTGCCCGTCCATTGTTGAACGAGCGTTCGCTCAATATTTTTGAAAGGGCTTTCTTATGACGAAAAGGGGGAGAAACATGGGGAAAACGGTCATTGTTAGCGGGGTACGTACGCCATTTGGGAAATTTGGAGGAAGTTTAAGCGCATTGAGCGCAGCACAACTTGGAGGCATTGCGATCAAAGAAGCGTTAGTGCGCGCACATGTGAATGCAGAACATGTCGATGAAGTCGTATTTGGCACCGTATTGCAAGGTGGACAAGGGCAACTTCCATCGCGGCAAGCGGCTAGAGAAGCAGGCATTCCATGGGAGACGAAAACAGAAACAATCAATAAAGTATGCGCCTCTGGTATGCGCAGCGTCACGCTTGGCGATCAAATCATTCGCGCAGGGGATGCGGACGTCATCGTGGCAGGTGGAATGGAGTCGATGAGCAATGCCCCGTATATGTTGCCGAAAGCGCGTTGGGGGTTGCGCATGGGCGATTCGACAGTAAAAGATTTAATGGTGTATGACGGATTAACATGCAGCTTCACAGGTGTGCATATGGGCATTTATGGAAGTGAAACAGCGAAAGAATTAAGTATTACGCGTGAGGAGCAAGACCGTTGGGCGTATCGTAGCCATCAATTAGCGATTGCGGCGATCGAAAGTGGAAAGCTAGCAGAAGAAATCGTCCCTGTTGCCATTCCGCAACGAAAAGGAGAGCCGATCACGGTAGCGATTGATGAATCACCACGAAAAGATACATCGCTTGAAAAATTAGCAAAACTGGCGCCCGTGTTTGATCCAACAGGCACGATTACGGCAGGAAATGCGCCAGGCGTAAATGACGGAGCTTGCGCGCTTGTATTAATGAGCGAAGAGCGCGCGCAAAAAGAAGGGCTTACTCCGCTTGCGACGATTGTTGCTCATGCGGCCATTGCGGTAGAAGCGAAAGATTTTCCGAAAACACCAGGCATCGTCATCAATGAATTGTTGCGCAAAACAGGAAAAACCGTACATGACATTGATTTATTCGAAATTAACGAAGCGTTTGCAGCCGTCGCTTTAGCAAGCATGAAAATTGCTGATTTGCCAGAAGAAAAAGTGAACGTCAACGGTGGCGCCATTGCGCTCGGGCATCCGATCGGTGCAAGCGGTGCGCGCATTATTATTACGTTAATTCATGAATTAAAACGCCGTGGTGGCGGCACGGGTATTGCAGCCATTTGTAGCGGCGGCGGTCAAGGCGACGCAATCATGATTGAAGTTCATTAATGGGGGATGGGAAGATGAAAAAAGTGATGGTTGTTGGCGCTGGGCAAATGGGCTCAGGTATTGCCCAAGTGTGCGCAACGGCAGGATATGATGTCATTTTAAACGACGTGAACGAAGAGCGCGTCCGGTGGGGGCTTAACAATATTAAAAAAAGCATAAACAAATTTGTTGAAAAAGGATCGTTAAGCGAACAACAGCGCGATGAAACGATGGGCCGTATTCGCCCCTCGACAAATGTGCGCGATGGAAGCGATGTTGATATCGTGATCGAAGCGGTCGTTGAAAATATGGATGTGAAAACAGCGTTATTTGCACAACTAGATGAAATCACACCTCCGCATGCCATTTTAGCAACAAATACGTCCTCATTACCGATCACAGAAATTGCCGCAGCAACGAAACGACCAGAAAAAGTGATTGGCATGCATTTTATGAATCCGGTACCGGTCATGAAACTCGTGGAAATTATTCGCGGTCTCGCAACAGCTGATGAAGTGTATGAAGCGATCGAACAAATGACAAAAACGTTAGGAAAAGTACCGGTTGAAGTAAACGACTTTCCAGGATTTGTTTCCAATCGTGTGTTAATGCCGATGATTAACGAGGCGATTTATTGTTTATATGAAGGGGTTGCGACAAAAGAAGCGATTGATGAAGTGATGAAGCTCGGGATGAATCATCCGATGGGACCGCTCACCTTAGCCGATTTCATCGGATTAGATACGTGCTTATACATTATGGAAGTGCTTCATGATGGACTTGGGGATGACAAATACCGTCCGTGTCCGCTTTTACGTAAATATGTGAAAGCAGGCTGGCTCGGAAGAAAAACGGGACGAGGATTTTACACGTACGAATAAAGGGGTTGGCATCATGAATTTACATTTTACAGAAGAACAACAAATGATGCGTCAAATGGTGCGCGAGTTTGCGGCAAATGAAATCGCTCCGTTTGTCGAGCGCATGGAGCGCGGAGAGTTTCCGCACCCCATCCTTGAAAAAATGGCAGAGCTTGGTCTCATGGGGATTACCGTCCCTGAACAATATGGCGGGGCAGGAATGGATTTTACGTCATACATTATCGCCATTCATGAAATTTCAAAAGTGAGTGCAACGGTTGGGGTTATTTTATCTGTCCATACGTCTGTTGGCACAAATCCGATTTTATATTTCGGAACGGAAGAGCAAAAGCAAAAATATGTGCCGAAGCTCGCGCGTGGAGAATATTTAGGGGCGTTTTGTTTAACAGAGCCAGGATCGGGATCGGACGCGGCAAGCTTAAAAACGACGGCTGTTCGCGATGGTGATCATTACGTATTAAACGGCTCAAAAGTATTTATTACAAACGGTGGAGAAGCGGATACGTACATCGTGTTTGCCCGCACAAATCTAGAAGAAAAGGGAAGCAAAGGGGTTAGCGCATTTATTGTTGAAAAACAGACGCCTGGGCTTGTCATCGGGAAAGACGAGAAAAAAATGGGGCTTCACGGATCGCGCACGGTACAATTGTCGTTTGAAGATATGCGTGTGCCAGCAGAAAACTTGCTCGGTCAAGAAGGGGACGGATTTAAAATTGCGATGGCTAATTTAGATAGTGGTCGCATTGGAATTGCGGCGCAATCGCTCGGCATTGCCGAAGCAGCGCTTGAACATGCGACGAGCTATGCGAAAGAACGCATTCAGTTCGGCAAGCCGATTGCCGAGCAACAAGGCATCGCTTTTAAACTAGCAGATATGGCAACGAACGTCGAAGCGGCCAAATTGCTCGTTTATCATGCTGCTTTTTTACGCTCAAACGGCATGCCTTGTGGAAAAGAAGCATCGATGGCGAAGCTGTTTGCATCAAAAACAGCGATGGAAAACGCCATTGAAGCGGTACAAATTTTTGGGGGGAACGGCTACACAGAAGATTACCCAGTTGAGCGGTTATTCCGCGATGCGAAAGTATGTGAAATTTACGAAGGGACGAGCGAAATTCAACGGCTCGTTATTAGTAAACATTTGTTAAAGGGGATGGGAAAATGAATTTTCAACTAAGTGAAGAAAATGAAATGATACGAAAAATGGTGCGCGACTTCGCGAAAAATGAAGTGGCACCGACAGCGGCGGAACGCGATGAAGAAGAACGATTTGATCGCAGCATTTTCAACAAAATGGCGGAGCTCGGTTTAACGGGTATTCCGTGGCCAGAACAATACGGTGGCATCGGCAGCGACTATTTAGCATATGTGATCGCTGTTGAGGAGCTTTCCAAAGTGTGTGCCTCGACAGGAGTAACGTTATCCGCTCATATTTCTTTAGCGAGCTGGCCGATTTATAAATTTGGGACAGAACAACAAAAACAAACGTATTTACGGGCATTAGCGACAGGTGAAAAGCTTGGAGCATACGGTTTGTCTGAACCAGGGGCAGGTTCTGACGTTTCAGCAATGAAAACACGTGCTGTTCGCGATGGCGACCATTACGTACTAAACGGCTCAAAAGTATGGATTACAAACGGCGGAGAAGCGGACATTTATGTCGTGTTTGCGGTCACTGATCCAGAGAAAAAGCATCGCGGCATTAGCGCATTTATTGTTGAAAAAGGAACGCCTGGGTTTTCGATCGGGAAAAAGGAGAAAAAGCTCGGCATTCGTTCATCACCGACAACGGAGCTTATTTTTGAAGATTGCCGCATTCCGAAAGAAAATTTACTTGGGGAAGAAGGGGACGGATTTAAAATTGCGATGATGACGCTCGATGGCGGACGAAATGGCATTGCGGCGCAGGCAGTTGGCATCGCGCAAGGGGCGTTAGATGCAGCGGTTGAATATGCAAAAGGGCGCGTTCAATTCGGCAAGCCAATTGCTGAACAACAAGGCATTGCTTTTAAACTAGCGGATATGGCAACGGCCATCGAAGCGGCACGTTTATTAACATATCAAGCAGCATGGCTCGAATCAAACGGCTTACCGTACGGAAAAGAATCCGCGATGGCAAAATTGTTTGCAGGGGATACAGCGATGAAAGTCACCGTTGAAGCGGTACAAATTTTCGGCGGTTACGGCTATACGAAAGATTATCCAGTAGAACGCTTTATGCGCGATGCAAAAATTACGCAAATTTATGAAGGCACGCAAGAAATTCAGCGCATCGTTATTTCAAGAATGTTAACGAAATAGGAGTGATGTAATGAGGAAGCGTGAAGTGCCCGCGTCTGTGAAAGACGAACGGCTTGTGAAAAAAAGGCGCAATCAAATGATTAAAGGGGCGATTTCGCTATTCAAACAAAAAGGGTTTCATCAAACGACGACGCGCGAAATTGCCCGCGCTTCTGGCTTTAGCATCGGAACGTTATACGAATACATTCGCAAAAAGGAAGACGTTCTTTATTTAGTATGCGACCGTATTTACGATGAAGTACGCGATCGCATGGAGCAAGCAATCGATACGACAAAAGGGGATTTAGACGGGTTAAAATTAGCGATTGATTACTATTTTCGCGTTGTTGACGAGCTGCAAGACGAAGTGCTCGTCATGTATCAAGAAGCGAAGTCGCTCGGCAAAGAATCGCTCCCGTACGTCTTAAATAAAGAATTGCAAATGGTGGCGATGTTTGAACATATTTTGCGACGCTGTGTCGATAACGGGGTATTTTCTCTTACAGAACAAGAAATTCAATTATTTGCACATAACATTTTCGTTCTCGGTCAAATGTGGGGGTTCCGTCGTTGGGCGTTGAAAAAAATGTATACGCTCGATGAATATATTGAATGGCAAACAAAGCTATTGCTTGAAGGCATTATGAAGCGGTAGCGAAAGGGGATGGGAGAAAGATGGCGCACATTTATCGTCCAAAACATCACGTTCGCTTTGTGACGGCATCGAGTTTGTTTGATGGACACGATGCGGCCATTAACATTATGCGCCGCATTTTACAAGCGAGTGGAGCGGAGGTCATTCATCTAGGCCATAATCGCTCAGTAGAAGAAATTGTGAACGCTGCGATTCAAGAAGACGTACAAGGAATCGCTGTATCTTCGTATCAAGGCGGACATATGGAATTTTTTAAATATATGTATGATTTATTGCAACAGCGAGGCGCTTCGCATATTCGTATTTACGGTGGCGGTGGCGGCGTAATTATTCCAAGGGAAATAAAAGAATTGCAAGCGTATGGTATTGCTCGTATTTTTTCACCAGAAGACGGGCGGCGTTACGGGTTGCAAGGAATGATTAACATCATGATGGAAGAATGCGATTTCCCAACGGTCAGAGAAATAACAGATGAAGTCGAACGATTGGCAAACGGAGACGTTCAAGCGGTGGCGCGATTAATTACTGTGTGTGAAAACCGTGTGAATGCCCATAGCGAAGTAGCTGCGACAGCAGAAACAGTTTTACAACGGGTCAAAGCGATGGCCAAGCGCATTCCCGTCATCGGGATTACCGGAACAGGTGGAGCCGGCAAAAGCTCGCTCACAGATGAGCTCGTCCGTCGCTTTTTAAATGAAATTCCTGAGAAAAAAGTGGCGATTTTATCGGTGGATCCGACAAAACAAAAAACGGGCGGAGCATTGCTTGGTGACCGTATTCGCATGAATGCCATTTCTTCGCCGCGCGTCTACATGCGCAGTTTAGCGACGCGCAGTTCGCGTTCAGAATTGTCGCTTGCGATTCAAGATGCCATTGAAGTCGTCAAAGCGGCAGGTTTTGATTTAGTGATCGTAGAAACGAGCGGCATCGGTCAAGGCGATGCAGCGATTAAAGATATTTGTGATATTGCGATGTATGTGATGACGAGCGAGTTCGGCGCCCCATCGCAGCTTGAGAAAATCGATATGATCGACTATGCCGATTTGATCGTCATTAATAAATTTGAACGCAAAGGTTCAGAAGATGCGAAACGCCAAGTGCAAAAACAATATCAACGAAGCCATCAATTGTTTGATCGCGATGTGAGCGAAATGCCTGTATTCGGCACGATCGCAAGCCAATTTAACGACCCAGGAACAAATACGCTCTTTGTCGCATTAATCGATTTAATTAACGAACGAATGGGAACAAATTGGACGACGACGTTGCAAAAAGTAGATCATGTCGAAAAACAAAATGTGATCATTCCGAACGAACGGCGCCATTATTTGCGCGAAATTGCTGATACGATTCGACAATATCATCAACGCGTCAATGAGCAATGTGACATCGCTCGCCGCGTATTTCAGCTTGAAGGTGCCATTGAAACGATGAACGAACGCCATGATGAACAAGCGTTGGCAGCTTTGCAAGAGGCTAAGCGAACATATGAAGAAAAATTAACACCAGAGTCAAGAAAGTTATTAGCTTCATGGGAAGATGTGAAAAAGAAATATAGCGCAGAACAGTTTGTCACAAAAGTGCGCGATAAAGAAATTGTCACACCGTTAAAGACGAAAAGTTTAGCAGGTTTAAGCATTCCGAAAGTAGCGTTGCCGAAGTTTAAAGATTATGGGGAAATTTTACGCTGGCTTTATAAAGAAAACGTTCCGGGGGCTTTTCCATTTACGGCTGGTGTTTTCCCGTTTAAACGGCAAGAGGAAGATCCGAAGCGACAATTTGCAGGAGAAGGTACGCCGGAGCGGACGAATCGCCGCTTCCATTACTTATGCAAAGACGACCCAGCGAAACGGTTAAGTACGGCATTCGACTCCGTGACGTTATATGGAGAAGATCCGAATGAACGTCCAGACATTTTCGGAAAAATTGGCGAGAGCGGTGTAAGTGTTTGTACGTTAGATGATATGAAAAAGCTATACAAAGGTTTTGATTTGTGCGATCCGCTCACATCTGTATCGATGACGATTAACGGCCCTGCACCGATCATTTTAGCGATGTTTATGAATACAGCGATCGATCAACAAGTCGAAAAGAAAGAAGCAGAGCTTGGTCGAAAACTGACGCAAGAAGAATACGAACAAGTGAAAGCGCAGACGTTGCAAACGGTGCGTGGAACGGTCCAAGCGGATATTTTAAAAGAAGACCAAGGGCAAAATACGTGCATTTTCTCAACGGAGTTTGCTTTACGTATGATGGGGGATATTCAACAATATTTTATCGACAACCGTGTGCGTAACTATTATTCTGTTTCCATCTCAGGCTATCATATTGCGGAAGCTGGAGCGAACCCGATTACACAATTGGCATTTACGCTGGCGAACGGCTTTACGTACGTCGAATACTATTTAAGCCGAGGCATGCATATTGATGACTTTGCACCAAACTTATCGTTTTTCTTCAGCAACGGTCTTGATCCAGAATATACAGTGATCGGTCGGGTAGCACGGCGCATTTGGGCGGTTGCGATGCGGGAGAAATATGGGGCGAACGAACGAAGCCAAAAGTTGAAATATCACGTACAAACATCAGGACGTTCCCTTCACGCCCAAGAAATTGATTTTAATGACATTCGTACAACATTACAGGCGCTCATGGCGCTTCATGATAATTGCAACTCGCTTCATACGAACGCTTACGACGAGGCGATCACCACGCCGACTGAAGAGTCTGTTCGTCGTGCGATGGCGATTCAGCTCATCATTACAAAAGAACATGGGTTAACGAAAAACGAAAACCCGCTACAAGGTTCATTCATTATCGAAGAATTAACAGATTTAGTTGAAGAAGCGGTGTTGAAAGAGTTTGAGCGTCTCGATGAGCGTGGCGGTGTGCTTGGTGCGATGGAAATGCAATATCAGCGCGGCAAAATTCAAGATGAATCGATGTATTACGAAATGAAAAAACATAGCGGGGAAATGCCGATCATTGGCGTAAACACATATTTAAACCCGAATGCAGCAGTCGAAGAAGAAATCGAAAGCTTACAGCTCGCGCGCGCATCATATGAAGAAAAACAACTTCAACTCGAAAACTTACGCAAATTCCATGAAGAACATAAAGACGAAGTGGAAGAAGCGCTTGCGCGGTTAAAACATGTCGCGGTAAGCGGCGGAAACATTTTTGCTGAGCTGATGGAGACAGTCAAAGTCGCTAGCTTAGGACAAATTACAAAGGCGTTGTATGAAGTCGGTGGACAATATCGCCGCAATATGTAATGTCGGGGGATGTCCCGACATTTTTTTTGGGCAACGCTCTAGCATAAAGTAAATGAATTTGTTTATAATGAATGGTATGGATTTTTGTTGTTTTCATACGTTGGAGAAAGGGAGTGCGGAAAGTGAGTTTGGAGCAATACTCTCAAGAACAATTGCGAGAGATGTCTTTCGTCGAACTTGCGTATTTGCTATTGTGTGAGAAAAAGCAAACGGTGTCTTTTCAAGAGATGGTCGAACAGCTAGTCGCGATTAAAGGATTATCTGAAAGCGAAGTGAGCGCGCGATTGGCGCAGTTTTATACAGATTTAAACGTCGATGGACGGTTTATTTGTATCGGGGAAACAGCTTGGGGCTTGCGCGCATGGTACCCATACGACCAAACAGAAGATGAAGCGGTACCTGTGGAGCGCGTGAAGAAGAAGAAAAAAGTCGCGGATGACTTTGATGACTTTGATGACATGATCGATGAAGACGAATTAGTATATGACGATTTAGATGAAGAATTATTAGACGATGAAGAGCTGTTAGACGATGACTTTGTATTAGATGAAGATGAAGAAGTAATCGATGATTTATTAGATGAAGAACTAAGTTTAGATGACGCCCCGCTTGATGAAGAGCTAGACGTCGTCGATGAAGAATTAGAGTTAGAAGAAGATGAGGAATTATAACCTTGACTTTTTACATCGATATATGTAGAATTCTGTTTGGGCTCTTTTCATAGAGATACGTTCGCTCCCTTACATATTTGTAAGCGGAGCGTTTTTATTTTTCCCCGAATTCGCACACACTGTAACTATTCCAAATGAGTTGAGGGGGAAGGTTTAATGACGAAATATATTTTTGTAACAGGTGGCGTCGTTTCATCGCTTGGGAAAGGAATTACGGCTGCTTCACTCGGTCGATTATTAAAAAATCGTGGCTTGAAAGTAACGATTCAAAAATTTGATCCGTACATTAACGTTGACCCAGGCACGATGAGTCCGTATCAACACGGAGAAGTGTTTGTCACAGATGACGGAGCGGAAACAGACTTAGATTTAGGTCATTATGAGCGCTTTATTGATATTAACTTAAACAAATATAGCAACGTGACAACAGGAAAAATTTATTCGACCGTATTGAAAAAGGAACGCCGTGGCGACTATTTAGGCGGAACGGTACAAGTTATTCCGCACATTACAAACGAAATTAAAGAACGCGTATTCAGAGCAGGACGTGAAACGAATGCCGATGTCGTCATTACTGAAATCGGTGGAACAGTTGGCGACATTGAATCTCTTCCGTTTTTAGAAGCTATTCGTCAAATCAAAAGCGACGTCGGTCGCGACAACGTGATGTACATTCATTGTACGCTCGTGCCGTACATTAAAGCAGCAGGTGAAATGAAGACGAAACCGACGCAACATAGCGTCAAAGAATTGCGCAGCTTAGGCATTCAGCCAAACGTCATCGTCGTGCGTACAGAAATGCCAATGTCTCAAGACATGAAAGATAAAATTGCTTTGTTCTGTGACATTGATCCGAAAGCGGTCATTGAAGCGCGCGATGCCGATACGTTATACGCTGTACCGCTCATGCTTCAAGAACAAAAGTTAGACCAAATTGTTTGTGAGCATTTAAAACTAAACTGCAAAGAAGCGGATATGACAGAATGGATCGCACTCGTTGAAAAAGTGCGCAATTTATCAAATAAAACAACGATTGCGCTCGTCGGAAAATACGTTGAGCTTCAAGATGCGTACATTTCTGTTGTAGAAGCGTTACGTCATGCAGGATATGCGTTTGATGCAGATATAGACATTCGTTGGATTAACTCTGAGCATGTCGATCGCGACAATGTGGCGCAGCTGCTTCAAGGAGTAAACGGTATTCTCGTTCCGGGCGGATTTGGCGATCGTGGAATCGAAGGAAAAATTGAGGCCATTCGCTATGCGCGTGAGCAACGCATCCCATTCCTCGGTATTTGTCTAGGTATGCAATTAGCATCTGTGGAGTTTGCTCGTCATGTCGTCGGGTTAAAAGATGCCCATTCGGCAGAAATCGATCCAAACACGCCACATCCGATTATCGACTTATTGCCAGAGCAAAAAGATATCGAAGATTTAGGCGGAACGCTTCGTCTCGGTTTATATCCGTGCAAGCTCGTTGAAGGAACGAAAGCGTACGAAGCATATCAAGATGAAGTCATTTATGAGCGTCATCGCCATCGTTATGAATTTAACAATGAATATCGTACGATGATGGAAGAAAACGGTTTTGTTTTTTCAGGGACAAGCCCAGATGGCCGTCTTGTAGAAATTATCGAATTGAAAGATCATCCGTGGTTTGTTGCGGCGCAGTTTCATCCGGAGTTTACATCTCGTCCGACGCGTCCACAGCCACTGTTCCGCGAATTTATTCGCGCATCGCTAGAAAAATAATAGAGGATGTCCGCTATGGGCATCCTCTTATTCATATTCGGCAACAATTTCTTTTGTCATCAGCACTAAACTATGATAAGCGAACAAAGCAACGACAGCGGAAGGGAAGCCGATCCGTGAGCCATCTTCTGTTGGAACGAGCGGCTGTTTCAAACATAAATCAATATGTATATCGACGTAATCAACGAGCGACGGTTTCGAACTCTCTGCGATAGATGACATACCGATCGTCCATATGTTTTGTTCGTGAAGCTGTTTTGCGATGCGAATCGCTTCTTCATCTGTGCAAAAGCGCGAAACGATGAGCACGCGGTCAGCGGTCGTTACTTCGTTCATGTTTAGCGGTTTAACGTTCGGCAATTTTTCAGCTCCGTGCAGCGCTTCAGCGACGACAGCCTCCATTTCGTCCATGCCGTAAACAAAAATGGTGCCGTCGCTAATGATCGCTTGGGCAAATAAACGGGCAGCATCTTCAAACTGCTCTTCTTCTTGCGCACTTATTCGCTGAAACACACCTGCAAGCTGCGTCGATAATATTTTTAACATAATCCATCTCCTTTTTATGCGACTTTCGCTTTTTGCTCATTATATTAAAAAATAAAAAAATGATCAAAATTAGAACATAAAGCAGGATAAATGGTAAAAATTTTGAAATAATGATACGATAATAAAAATAGGAGTTTTACATATGAAAAAGAGAAAATAAGAGGTGTTTATATGGCGGGGAAGATTTTGATTGTGGACGACCAGTTTGGCATTCGCATTTTATTAAACGAAGTGTTTCAAAAAGAAGGATATGAAACGTATCAGGCGGCAAACGGTGTTCAAGCGCTCGATTTGTTTGCGAAGCACTCCCCGGATTTAGTGTTGTTAGATATGAAAATTCCAGGCATGGACGGGGTAGAAATTTTAAAGAAGATGAAAGAAATGAATGAGCATGTAAAAGTCATCGTGATGACGGCTTACGGCGAACTCGATATGATTCATGAAACGAAAAAGCTCGGTGCGCTGACCCATTTTGCGAAACCTTTTGACATAGACGATATGCGTGATGCAGTGAAAAAATATATCGGTTAACCGTTGACAGCTTTTTGAACTTTTTTCACAAAGTTTTGTTCGTTTCGGTGAATAAGGTTGATGTGTGGAAACAAAGTTTGTTATTCTTATAATGTACATACTATTCGATGTCGTCTTGTATAAATTTGTCGTATTTTGGTCATTGTACATGTGAGAGGCGCTTTCGGATAGTGAATAATGGCTACATTTAAGGAGGATTTAGCGATGCCTTTAGTTTCAATGACGGAAATGCTTAAACAAGCATTGGCGGGCAAGTATGCGGTCGGTCAATTCAATATTAACAACTTAGAATGGACACAAGCGATTTTAGCAGCAGCGGAAGAAGAAAAATCCCCTGTGATCCTTGGTGTGTCTGAAGGAGCAGCTCGCTACATGGGCGGCTTTAAAACGGTTGTGAACATGGTGAAAGGATTAATGGAAGACATGAACATTACTGTTCCTGTCGCTATTCACCTTGACCATGGTTCAAGCTTTGAAAAATGTAAAGCAGCGATTGACGCTGGATTTACATCCGTTATGATCGATGCATCACATCATCCGTTTGAAGAAAACGTTGAAATTACATCAAAAGTTGTTGAGTACGCTCATGCGCGTGGTGTATCTGTTGAAGCTGAGTTAGGAACAGTCGGCGGACAAGAAGATGACGTTGTTGCAGAAGGAATTATTTATGCAAATCCAGATGAGTGCGAAGAACTTGTGAAGCGCACAGGCATTGACTGTTTAGCGCCAGCGCTCGGTTCTGTACACGGTCCATACAAAGGAGAGCCAAAATTAGGATTTAAAGAGATGGAAGAAATTCGCGATCGTACAGGTGTACCGCTCGTTTTACACGGTGGAACAGGTATCCCAACAGAACAAATTCAACGTGCCATTTCACTTGGTACATCTAAAATTAACGTAAATACAGAAAACCAAATGGCGTTTACAAAAGTTGTGCGCGAAGTGTTAGCGAAAGATGAAAAAGTGTACGATCCACGCAAATTCCTCGGCCCTGGCCGCGATGCGATTAAAGAAACAGTCATCGGCAAAATGCGCGAATTCGGTTCTTCCGGCAAAGCGTTGTAATACAAGCCGCACCGTTTCAGCCTTGCTGAAGCGGGCGGTTTTGTTTCATTCCATTTTTGAAAGCGTTTAGGAGGTTGAAAATTATGAAATTTTTTATTGACACGGCAAATATTGATGAAATTCGCCACGCTCATGAACTAGGCATTTTAGCGGGAGTAACAACAAACCCAAGCCTCGTCGCAAAAGAAAACGTGTCGTTCCACGATCGTCTTCGTGAAATTACTTCTCTCGTTTCCGGTTCCGTTAGTGCGGAAGTGATCGCAACGGATGCAGAAGGAATGATTGCAGAAGGGGAAGAATTAGCGAAAATCGCACCGAACATTACGATTAAAGTGCCGATGACGCCAGAAGGGTTAAAGGCGGTAAAAGTATTTAGCGAAAAAGGAATTAAAACAAATGTCACGCTCATTTTTAGTGCGAATCAAGCGTTGCTAGCGGCGCGTGCTGGTGCGACATACGTATCGCCGTTTTTAGGTCGTTTAGATGATATCGGTCATAACGGCTTAGAGTTAATTGAAACGATTGCGAACATTTTTGCCATTCACGACATTGATACAGAAATTATCGCGGCATCGATCCGTCATCCACAACATGTGACAGAGGCAGCATTAAAAGGTGCACATATTGCGACAGTACCTTACAACGTACTTATGCAACTATTTAAACATCCGCTTACAGATCAAGGCATCGAAAAGTTTTTAGCAGACTGGAATAAAGCAAACCAAAAATAATGATTGAGCAGTTTTCCGTCGCGTTCTAGGACTTGCTTTGCGAGAAGGGAGACACATATGGAAAAGTTAAAAATTGTCGGCGGTGACCTCCTTCAAGGCTCCGTGCGCATTAGTGGAGCGAAAAATAGCGCCGTCGCGCTCATTCCAGCCGCTATTTTAGCCAACTCACCTGTAGTCATTGAAGGGTTGCCGAACATTTCAGACGTTCATGTGTTAGGACAATTAATTGAAGAAATTGGCGGTACATTTCATTTTGATGAAAACGAAGTCGTCATTGACCCGTCGCATATCGTTTCCATGCCTTTGCCGAACGGAAAAGTAAAAAAATTGCGCGCTTCATATTACTTGATGGGCGCGATGCTTGGACGTTTTAAAAAAGCGGTCATCGGACTTCCGGGCGGTTGCCATTTAGGACCGCGCCCCATTGATCAGCACATTAAAGGATTTGAGGCGCTTGGCGCGAAAGTGACTAACGAGCAAGGAGCGATTTATTTACGGGCGGAAGAGCTTCGTGGAGCGCGCATTTATTTGGACGTTGTCAGCGTTGGAGCGACGATTAACATTATGTTAGCCGCCGTCTTAGCAAAAGGAAGAACAATTATTGAAAACGCGGCAAAAGAGCCGGAAATTATTGACGTTGCGACGCTGTTGACGAACATGGGGGCACGCATTAAAGGAGCGGGAACAGACGTCATTCGCATTGACGGTGTAGAACAGTTGCACGGTTGCCGCCATTCCATTATTCCGGATCGCATTGAAGCAGGAACGTATATGATTATCGGTGCGGCCATGGGGAAAGAAATGATTATTGACAACGTCATTCCGCAACATTTAGAAGCAGTCATTGCAAAAATGCGAGAAATGGGTGTTGTTGTTGAAACGAGCGATGACCAAATTTTTATTGCGACGAAAGATCATCTTCGTGCCGTCGATATTAAAACGCTCGTTTACCCTGGCTTTCCGACCGATTTACAACAGCCATTCACTTCACTATTAACGAAAGCGTCTGGGACGAGCATTGTGACAGATACGATTTATAGTGCCCGATTTAAACATATTGATGAATTGCGGCGCATGAACGCCAATGTGAAAGTCGAAGGACGGTCAGCCATTATTACAGGTCCATCACGACTACAAGGAGCAAAAGTGCGCGCAACCGATTTGCGTGCGGGTGCTGCGCTTGTCGTCGCCGGATTAATGGCCGAAGGGGTTACAGAAATTACAGGATTAGAACATATTGATCGCGGCTACAGCAACTTAGTTGACAAACTTGTCAACCTTGGCGCTACCGTTTGGCGCGAACAAATGACAGAACAAGAAATCGAGCAACTGAAGAACACATAATGCACCAAAGGGGAGAGGGAGAAACGATGGAAAGAAGTTTATCGATGGAGCTTGTCCGTGTCACAGAAGCTGCTGCATTAGCTGCAGCCCGCTGGATGGGGCGTGGGAAAAAAGACGAAGCAGATGAAGCTGCCACGTCTGCGATGCGCGACGTATTTGATACGATTCCGATGAAAGGAACGGTCGTCATCGGTGAAGGGGAAATGGACGAAGCACCGATGCTATATATTGGGGAAAAGCTTGGCAACGGGTACGGTCCGCGCGTTGATGTGGCGGTTGATCCGCTTGAAGGAACGAACATTGTCGCTTCTGGCGGGTGGAACGCGTTAGCGGTCGTCGCTGTGGCGGATCATGGCAATTTGCTTCATGCGCCAGATATGTACATGGACAAAATTGCGGTTGGGCCAGAAGCGGTCGGCATGATCGACATTAACGCTCCAATTATCGATAATTTAAAAGCGGTTGCCAAAGCGAAAAATAAAGATATTGAAGACGTTGTGGCGATCATTTTAAATCGTCCGCGCCACGAGCGCATCATTGCGGAGTTGCGTGAAGCAGGCGCGCGCATTAAGCTCATTAATGACGGTGACGTCGCTGCCGCAATTAATACAGCATTTGATCATACAGGTGTAGACATTTTATTTGGGTCAGGAGGCGCTCCAGAAGGGGTGTTAGCGGCTGTGGCGCTCAAATGTCTCGGCGGGGAAATACAAGGGAAGCTATTGCCACAAAACGATGCCGAACTAGAGCGATGCAAAAAAATGGGGTTAGATGTAAACCGTGTATTGCGCATGGAAGATCTCGTAAAAGGGGACGATGCCATTTTTGCCGCAACAGGTGTAACGGACGGAGAATTGTTGCGCGGTGTGCAATTTAAAGGAACATACGGCGAGACGCACTCTGTTGTCATGCGTGCGAAATCAGGCACCGTTCGTTTCATTGAAGGGCGCCATAGCTTAAGGAAAAAGCCGAACCTCGTCATCAAATAATCGCGAGATGCGCGAACTTTTCGCGCTCTCGCTCTTTTTCTATTGATTGACAATATAAAAAAAGGGTAAAATAGTCATGTTACGTTTCTTCTCGTAATCATCTTTTCATCTTCGCTGTTTCCATCCAAAAGAGCAATTCATGAAAATTAAATAAAAGAGTGGTGTAAGTATGGAGTTAGGAGATTTAACGATTGCAACGCTAGAAAATATGACCATTAAAGAGCTATATGAATTAGCTCGTCAATACAAAATTTCATATTACAGTAAACTGACAAAGAAAGAATTGATTTTTGCCATTTTAAAAGCGCGCGCTGAACAAGACGGCCTCTTTTTCATGGAAGGCGTGCTTGAAATTATTCAATCAGAAGGATTTGGCTTTTTGCGTCCAATTAACTATTCCCCTAGTTCGGAAGATATTTATATTTCCGCATCGCAAATTCGTCGCTTTGATTTGCGCAACGGTGATAAAGTATCAGGAAAAGTGCGCCCGCCAAAAGAAAATGAACGGTATTTCGGCTTGCTGCACGTCGAGGCAGTAAACGGTGAAGACCCAGAAATTGCGAAAGAACGCGTTCACTTCCCGGCGCTAACACCGCTTTATCCGAACCGACAAATGAAGCTAGAGACGACACCAGACAAGCTATCTACTCGCCTCATTGATTTGATTGCTCCGATCGGATTTGGCCAGCGCGGTTTAATTGTCGCGCCTCCGAAAGCGGGAAAAACGATGTTGTTAAAAGAAATTGCCAACAGCATTACAACAAATCACCCAGATGTTGAACTCATCGTTTTGCTTATTGATGAGCGTCCAGAAGAAGTGACGGATATTGAACGTTCTGTATCGGCGGATGTCGTCAGCTCGACGTTTGATGAAGTGCCAGAAAACCATATTAAAGTGGCGGAGCTTGTGCTTGAACGTGCGATGCGCCTCGTTGAACATAAGCGTGATGTCGTTATCTTAATGGATAGTATTACGCGTTTAGCGCGCGCATACAACTTAGTCATTCCTCCAAGCGGACGCACGTTATCGGGAGGAATTGACCCGGCCGCATTCCACCGTCCGAAACGGTTTTTTGGAGCGGCGCGAAACATCGAAGAAGGGGGCAGCTTAACGATTTTAGCGACTGCTCTTGTCGATACAGGTTCGCGCATGGACGATGTCATTTACGAAGAATTTAAAGGAACAGGAAATATGGAGCTTCATCTCGATCGCTCATTAGCGGAAAAACGAATTTTCCCTGCCATCGACATTCGTCGTTCGGGCACGCGAAAAGAAGAATTATTAATTCCAAAAGAACATTTAGAAAAATTGTGGGCCATTCGTAAAACGATGTCAGATACGCCAGACTTTATTGAGCGATTTATTCATCGATTAAAGCAAACGAAAACGAACGAAGAGTTTTTTGCGATGTTAGATGAAGAGTGGAAAGCAGCCGGAAATTTAAAACGGTTATAAATGGATAGTTGCAAAACAGCGATACGGTTGTTATAATTTTATCATGTGTGTTTTTCATTGCATATAAACTCTGTTTCGAAAAGATTCAGGGCGGAAGGAGATGAAATGAGATGAAAGCAGGAATCCATCCAAACTATAAAAAAGTGATGGTTAAATGCGCGTGTGGAAACGAGTTTGAGAGCGGTTCTGTAAAAGACGAAGTGCGCGTAGAAATTTGCTCAGCGTGCCACCCATTCTATACAGGACGTCAAAAATTCGCTTCTGCTGCAGGACGTGTTGATAAATTTAACAAAAAATACGGCCTTAAGTAATCCGTATGTTATGAAAACAGGCAAGCGAACTTCTTTTCACTTGCCTGTTTTTTTCGTGAAAGTTTGAAAGAAAGGGGTCGCCCTGATGTATGTCATGAAGCAATCCGGCTGGCTAGAAGTCATTTGCGGGAGCATGTTTTCCGGAAAATCGGAGGAGCTCATTCGTCGCGTACGACGCGCGCAGTTTGCGAAACAAGAAGTGAAAGTGTTTAAGCCAGCGATCGATAATCGATATAGCGAAGAAGCAGTCGTTTCTCATAATGGAACATCTGTTATCGCCATCCCTGTTTCTTGTGCGCTAGACATTCGAAAGCACATCTCCACACATACGGATGTTGTGGCAATCGATGAAGTGCAATTTTTTGACGAACATGTCGTTGATGTTGTTCAACAGCTCGCCGATGAAGGATACCGTGTCATCGTCGCTGGGTTAGATCAAGATTTTCGCGGCGAACCGTTCGGCCCTGTCCCGACGTTAATGTCTATCGCTGAATCGGTGACAAAGCTACAAGCTGTTTGTACCGTTTGCGGTTCCCCTGCATCGCGCACACAGCGGCTCATTAATGGGCGTCCAGCATCTTACCACGATCCCGTCATTTTAATCGGAGCCAGTGAATCGTACGAACCACGATGCCGCCATCATCATGAAGTGCCTGATCATCCAAAGAAAAATAAAACATGTAAAGAAACGGCCACTCGTCCATAAGGGCGAGTTTTTTCATATAGTTGTTTATGATATAATGAAAAGTCGAGGTGAGAAAAATGTTCGATCGTTTACAGGCGGTAGAAGCCCGTTATGAAAAATTAAATGAGCTATTAATGGATCCAGAAGTATTAAATGACCCGAAAAAATTGCGTGATTATTCAAAAGAACAGTCCGATTTAGCGGAGACGGTACAAACGTATCGCGAATATAAATCGGTGCGCGAGCAGTTGGCGGATGCGAAAGCGATGCTTGAAGAAAAGCTTGATCCGGATATGCGCGACATGGTGAAAGAAGAAATTAGTGAACTAGAAGAGCGCGAAGAACAGCTTGTTGAAAAGTTAAAAGTATTGTTGCTTCCAAAAGATCCGAATGACGATAAAAACGTCATTATGGAAATTCGCGGAGCGGCAGGTGGAGAGGAAGCGGCGCTTTTTGCAGGCGATTTATATCGCATGTATACGCGCTATGCCGAGTCGCAAGGATGGAAAACAGAAGTGATTGAAGCACACCCGACAGGACTTGGCGGCTATAAAGAAATTATTTTCATGATTCAAGGAAAAGGGGCATATTCGAAATTAAAATTTGAAAACGGTGCCCATCGTGTGCAGCGTGTACCAGAGACAGAATCAGGCGGACGCATTCATACGTCAACGGCGACAGTCGCTTGCTTGCCGGAGATGGAAGAAATCGAAATTGAAATTAACGAAAAAGATATTCGTGTTGATACGTTTGCATCGAGCGGTCCGGGCGGGCAAAGCGTCAATACGACGATGTCAGCTGTTCGTTTAACCCACATTCCAACAGGCATTGTCGTGTCTTGCCAAGATGAAAAATCGCAAATTAAAAATAAAGAAAAAGCGATGAAAGTATTGCGTGCGCGCATTTACGATAAATATCAACAAGAAGCGCGTGCAGAATACGATCAAACGCGGAAACAAGCGGTCGGAACAGGCGATCGTTCCGAGCGGATTCGCACGTACAACTTTCCTCAAAATCGCGTCACCGATCATCGGATCGGATTGACGATTCAAAAACTTGATCAAGTGTTAGAAGGAAAATTGGATGAAATTATCGATGCGCTCATTTTAGACGATCAATCGAAAAAATTGGAGCAAGCGAACAATGAGCAGTAAAATATATGAAGTCCTCCAATGGGCTTCTTCTTTTTTCCGAGAGCATGGAAAGGAAGAAACGGCTGCGGAATGGTTATTGCGTCATCATTTACAAATGACGCGTGCGCAACTATTCGCTAATTTGCGCGATCCGATCGATGAAACATGCAAACAAACATTTATGGCGGATGTAAAAAAACATGCGCTAGAGCATATCCCAATTCAATATTTAATCGGATATGAACAGTTTTACGGACGGACGTTTATCGTCAATGAACACGTATTAATTCCGCGCCCAGAAACAGAAGAGCTTGTTTCTCATGTGCTTGCCCGAACAACTGAAAAGCCGCTTTCCGTTGTTGATGTCGGAACAGGCAGCGGAGCGATTGCAGTGACGTTGTCGTTAGAGCGACCAACGTGGCATGTGTACGGCGTGGATATTGCGGCTTCATCGCTTGAAGTGGCGAAGCGAAATGCCGATCAGCTTGGCGCTTGCGTTCATTGGTTAGAAGGGGATTTACTGCAACCGATCATCGACCGTGGCATACAAGTAGATGTTGTCGTTTCTAATCCGCCATACATTCCAGCGCACAACATTCCGACGTTATCGCCTATCGTGCAAAAAGAGCCGCTTCGAGCGCTCGTCGGTGGCGAAGATGGGTTGTTATTTTATCGTCGTTTAGCGAACGAACTGCCGCATGTCGTTACCCCGCAGGCGCTTATTGCGTTTGAAATCGGTCACGGACAAGGGCAAGCGGTGGAAACGATGTTGCAACAAGCATTTCCTTCGGCGCGCATTGACGTTCTGTTTGATATAAACGGCAAAGAGCGCATCGTCATCGCCGATCTCGCTTCCGAGTAACATCGGAAGCTTTTTTATATTTTTTCATTTTGATAGTTTATCAACTTCTCTTTCTGGTTACACTGCATAACAAGAAAGGGGAGGTAAACGATGAACAAATACGTTATCATTTTATATATGACAATCGTGATGATTGGGGGCATTGTCACGATATATGGGCAACAAACAGAGGCACAAAGCGATGTTGTCATTCCAAACGAAGCGGTACGGTTGCGCATTTTAGCAAATAGCGACTCACGAGAGGATCAAGCGTTAAAACGCGCGGTTCGCGACGCAGTAAATGAACAAATAACAACATGGGTTAGCGACTTAACGTCATTTGAAGAGGCGAAACAAGTCATTGCCCAACATGTGCCAGACATTGAACAAACGGTCGCTCGCGTTCTTCATGAGAAGAAGAGCGATCAGACGTACAACGTGACGTTTGGACGCGTGTCATTTCCGACGAAAATATACGGATCATATATATATCCAGCAGGTGAGTATGATGCTGTATTAATTACGCTCGGTAAAGGGGAAGGAGCAAACTGGTGGTGCGTCTTGTTTCCGCCGCTCTGTTTCCTCGACTTTTCCACAGGTGAAGCTGTTCGTCCTGTGGAAAAGCAAATAGAGCAACAAGAACGAATGGATGAACAACCGCTTGTTGTGGAAGACGAGCAGCAAGTAGAAGTGAAATTTTTCGTGGCGGAAGTATGGAAGAAGCTTATTCAATAACATATCCACAAAATTATCAACAAAAATGAGGAACTTATTCACAATTTGTGGACAATTGTTGTTTGGTTTGTGTGAATCTTTTATACTCATGGAAGAAAAAAGTTGTAAAATGCGTGTGAAATGTTGATAAAAAAGCAAGCGATTTGAATATTTATGAGGTGAAAACGTTGAAGACACAGGTGTTTTTTGTGGATAAAAATGTGGATGATTTAAATACTTATCCACACATTTTGCAAGCCGCTTCGTATTTACAGCGAGGGGAGCTTGTCGCTTTTCCGACAGAAACGGTGTATGGTCTTGGTGCGAACGCGATGTCCACGGCTGCTGTGGAAAACATTTTTGTCGCCAAAGGAAGACCAAGCGATAATCCACTGATTGTCCACATTGCGACAAAGGAGCAATTGCACGATATTGCCTGCGACATTCCCCCTGTCGCACACACATTGATGGACCATTTTTGGCCTGGACCGTTGACGCTTATTCTTCCAAAAAAAGAAGCCGTGTCTCCGCGTGTGACGGCAGGGTTGAACACGGTAGCCGTTCGCATGCCGAATCATCCGATTGCCCTTGCACTCATTCAGGCAAGCGGTCTGCCTATTGCTGCGCCAAGTGCGAATCGTTCCGGAAGACCAAGTCCGACGACGGCTAAACATGTGCTAGATGATTTAGATGGACGCATTGCGGCCATTGTCGATGGAGGGGCAACAGGCGTCGGGGTGGAATCGACGGTTATTGACTGCACGACAGCAATTCCGACGATTTTACGACCGGGTGGCGTAACGAAAGAGGACATTGAACAAGTGATCGGTGTTGTGGATATCGATCGTGCGCTTGTGGAAAAAGGAGCGGTGCCGAAATCTCCGGGAATGAAATATACACATTATGCTCCCAAAGCGCCGTTAATTGTCGTCAACGGTTCTTCGACCTTTTTGCAACAACTTGTGAATGAAAAGCGCGCCAACGGCTTAAGAGTAGGAGTGTTGACGACAGAAGAACGTCGTCACACATATGAAGCTGACGTTGTCATTCCTTGTGGACGACGGAGCGATTTACGGACGGTTGCTCAACATTTATATGATGTACTGCGAGCGTTTGATGAAACGAATGTGGATATCATTTATAGCGAGTCTTTCCCGAATGAGGGGATGGGTGTAGCCATTATGAACCGTTTATTAAAAGCAGCAGGTCATGAACAAATCATGGAAAAATGATGTCTAAACTCCTTAGGGTGTGCATATGTTAACGTGAAGGCACGTCCTAAGGGGGCATTCGTATGATTGGGGAAATGATCACATTGGCGATGATGGCATTTGCGTTAGGAATGGATGCATTTTCAGTCAGCCTCGGCATGGGGTTGCTTCGGCTTCGTTTGAAACAAATTGCCTATATTGGATTAACGGTCGGTTTCTTTCATATCGTCATGCCTTTAGCAGGCATGATGATTGGGCAGCTATTATCTGTCCAGCTCGGTCATATGGCGACGTATATCGGTGGGGGATTGTTGTTTATTCTCGGTGTGCAAATGGTCATCGCTTCGTTTCGTCATGAACAAGAACGTTGGCTGAGGCCTGTTGGCATCGGTTTGTTTTTATTTGCATTTAGCGTCAGCCTCGACAGTTTTTCTGTCGGACTCAGTTTAGGGATTTACGGAGTAGAGATCGTATTAGCGGTCATGGCGTTTGGGGTTACGAGCATGGTGTTGACATGGATTGGGCTGCTTCTTGGGCGGCGTTTTCAACGTTGTTTAGGTACATATAGCGAGGCGCTCGGTGGCGCCATTTTGCTTTTGTTTGCATGCAAACTTTTATTTCCGCTATGAGCTGGAGCGTTTCCAGTTCTTTTTTCTTTTTTTCGCTCTATATTTTGTCCAACCGTTTGCTTTATAATAATAGTAAACATGTGGGAATGATGCGAGGTGTGAATAAGTGAATCAAACGAACGTTTTGTTTGTATGCACAGGAAATACGTGCCGCAGTCCGATGGCAGAAGCGTTGCTAAAGCATAAACAATTGCCGCATGTGCAAGTGAGATCAGCCGGCATATTTGCGTTTGATGGAAGTGACGCTTCACAACATGCGAAAGCTGCGCTCGCTGAAAAAGGAATCCATATCGACCATCGTGCGACGTTATTATCGAAAGAACATATTGATTGGGCGACGTACGTGTTGACGATGACCGAAAGTCATAAACAACATGTGTTAGCGCGTTTCCCAGAGGCAGAAGGAAAAACGTTTACGTTACACGAATTTCTTGGGGTCGATAAAGATGTCGTCGATCCGTTTGGTGGCTCCATTGACGTGTATCGTCAAACGCGCGATGAGCTCGAACAAGCAATCGAAAAGCTACATGAAAAGCTATAAAGCAAGGGGGATGTATGATGGGGGGAAAATACACATTTAGCTTACAAAAAAAGCTAGCCATTTTTACAACTGTATTAGCAATCATTACGTATTCAACGAGCGCTTTTTACATTTATGTGCTTTACGACTATGTAAAACAATGGCTTCCGTTTAGTAAAAATACGTTTACAATTTTGACGTTGCTTCTCGGTATTTTTTGGTCTGGTGTCTTAGCATATTTTGCGGCGCGTGTCATTACGAAACCGCTTTCTCAACTAGAGCAAGCAGCGTTAAAAGCGGCGGAAGGTGAAATCGGACAAGATGTGCCTGTGCCAAAATCCGATGATGAAATTCGTGCGCTTGCGCTCGCGTTTAACGATATGTTGCGAAGCTTGCGTGACATGGTGCGCAACATTCAACAAAATTTTGCGCATACGAATGAAAAAGTAGTAGAGATGACAAACGTGTCTCGCGTGGCTGCGGAACAAGCGGAAAACATTGCGCGCACGATTGATGAAATTTCAAAAGGGGCGGACAACTCAGCCGTTGCGATGCAGACGACGGCAGAAGCGGTGGAAGATGTGTTAGCGATCGCAGGGAATGTACAACAAAAAGCGATGCAGTCTGAAAAGCTATCGACTGATATGGTCGAAACGCTTGAACAAAGCCGTCGCGTCATCGGTTCACTCATTGCAGGTATTCAACAATTAGCGAAAAACAACGAAGCGTCATTACATGTTGTGCGGCGTTTAGAAGATCATGCGAAAGAAGTCGGGCAAATTATTTCGCTCGTTGGAGATATTGCAGGACAGACGAATTTACTCGCGCTCAATGCTTCGATTGAGGCGGCGCGTGCTGGTGAACACGGGAAAGGTTTTGCTGTCGTTGCGGAAGAAGTAAGAAAGTTGGCAGATGAAAGCGCCAAAGCAGTACAAGGTATTTCTGAGCTTGTGCAAAACATCCAACATGAAGTAGGAAACGTCGTCAATCAAATTACAGAGCAAGTGAAAAAAGCGAATGACGAAGCGAAAAAAGGAAATGAAACAAACGAAGCAATTTCGCATATGAGCGCATCGATTCATGAAGTGGCAGATGCGGTGAAACAAATCGCCCAACTTGTCGATGAACAAATGAAATACATTCAACAAACATCTGTTCAATCACAAGAAGTTGCGGCGATTGCCGAACAAACGTCGGCCGGTGCTGAAGAAGTGACAGCAGCGACACAAGAACAAACAGCGGTCATTGAAAGCATGCGCGAGCTAGCGACAGAACTTGGAGAACAAGCAGAAAAATTAAAACAAACGATTGCCCGTTTTCGTTTGTAAGCATAATAAATGATGAAAAGACCGTCTCGACCCGTTAAAATGAAAAGAGACGGCTTTTTCTTTATAACGATAAGGAGGGGTTCAAACGTGAAAGTAGCCATTGCATCAGACCATGGTGGCATTCGAATTCGTGAGGAAATCAAAAAACTAATGGATGAAATGGGTATCGAATATACAGACTTTGGGTGTGAGTGTGAAACATCGGTCGATTATCCAGATTATGCTCTGCCAGTTGCGCAAAAAGTGGCGAGCGGCGAATTTGACCGCGGGATTTTAATTTGCGGAACAGGAATCGGCATGAG
This sequence comes from Anoxybacillus gonensis, assembly GCF_001187595.1. Classification (GTDB taxonomy): domain Bacteria; phylum Bacillota; class Bacilli; order Bacillales; family Anoxybacillaceae; genus Anoxybacillus; species Anoxybacillus gonensis. The sequence goes on along the minus strand of NZ_CP012152.1, from coordinate 2,653,484 downwards.
CATCGCAGCAAACAAAGTGAAAGGAATTCGTTGCGCCCTCGTTCATGACGTATTTAGTGCAAAAGCGACGCGCGAACATAACGACAGCAATATATTAGCGATGGGAGAGCGCGTCATCGGACCAGGATTGGCACGAGAAATTGCGAAAGTATGGTTGACGACTCCGTTTGAAGGAGGCCGTCACGAAAAGCGCATTCAAAAAATTTCTGCTTATGAAAACGAGCAATAAAGGTGGGAGTAGCGTGACGGACATGGAACGATGGCGCAATGAATGGCAAACGGCGCTAGCTGAGTTTCGTGCACAAGTGCCGCTAACGGATAAAGATGTTGTCGTCATTGGATGTAGCACAAGTGAAGTCATTGGGGAAAAAATTGGGACGGCAGGAACGATGGACGTGGCGGCCATGTTATTTCAAGAACTAAAACGGTGGCACGACGAAACGGGGGTACAGCTTGCGTTTCAATGTTGTGAACATTTAAACCGCGCATTAGTTGTGGAACGACAAACAGCTGTGACAAAGCAGCTTGAAATCGTGACGGTCATTCCGGTTCGCCACGCTGGTGGAGCGATGGCGGCATATGCATATACCCAATTTCGCGATCCTGTCGTTGTTGAACATATTCGGGCAGATGCAGGCATCGACATCGGGGCTACATTAATTGGCATGCATTTAAAGCACGTCGCTGTTCCTGTGCGAACATCGATCAAACAAATTGGACATGCGGTGCTCACATTTGCGAAAACACGACCGAAACTGATCGGGGGCGAGCGCGCCGTGTATTCGCAAGAAAAGGCGAACAAATCATGTTCAATCGGTTAAATTTGTTCACTTTTTCATTTGAAAATGTGTTAAGATAAAAAAGAATATTCACACTTTAGGGGAGGATTGTCAATGAGTCGCTTGTCACAGCAAGATCCGCAAGTATTTCAAGCTATTCAAGATGAATTAAAACGACAACAAACGAAAATTGAATTAATTGCATCAGAAAACTTCGTTAGCGAAGCGGTCATGGAAGCGCAAGGGTCGGTATTAACGAACAAGTATGCAGAAGGATATCCGGGACGTCGCTATTACGGTGGTTGTGAACATGTTGACGTCGTTGAAGAGCTTGCGCGTGAGCGTGCAAAACAATTGTTCGGAGCCGAGCATGCAAATGTTCAGCCGCACTCAGGAGCGCAAGCGAACATGGCTGTATATTTTACCATTTTAGAGCACGGTGATACTGTACTTGGCATGAACTTATCACACGGAGGGCATTTGACGCACGGTAGCCCGGTTAACTTTAGCGGCATACAATACAATTTTATTGAGTATGGCGTCGATCCAGAAACGCACCGTATTAACTACGATGACGTTCGTGAAAAAGCATTAAAACATAAACCGAAATTAATCGTTGCTGGGGCAAGCGCATATCCTCGCACGATTGACTTTGCGAAGTTTCGTGAAATTGCCGATGAAGTAGGCGCTTATTTCATGGTCGATATGGCACATATCGCTGGGCTTGTTGCGGCAGGGTTGCATCCAAATCCTGTTCCTTATGCTCATTTTGTGACGACAACAACGCATAAAACGTTGCGCGGTCCACGCGGGGGAATGATTTTATGCCAAGAGCAATTTGCAAAACAAATTGATAAAGCGATTTTCCCAGGCATTCAAGGCGGTCCGCTCATGCATGTCATCGCTGCCAAAGCTGTTGCGCTCGGAGAGGCGTTGCAAGATGATTTCAAAACATATGCGCAAAACATCGTGAACAACGCCAAACGGTTAGCAGAAGCGTTAACGGCAGAAGGGTTTACACTCGTTTCTGGCGGAACGGACAACCATCTATTGTTAATTGACTTGCGTTCGATCGGATTAACAGGAAAAGTTGCTGAGAAAGTGCTCGATGAAATCGGCATCACCGTGAATAAAAATACGATTCCATACGATCCAGAAAGCCCGTTTGTCACAAGCGGTATTCGCATCGGTACAGCGGCCGTAACAAGCCGCGGCTTTGGTCTTGAGGAAATGGATGAAATTGCGCGCATCATTTCCATTGCGCTCAAACATAAAGACGATGAACAAAAATTAGACGAAGCGCGCCGCCGCGTTGCAGCATTAACAGAAAAATTCCCATTGTATGTATAACGACAGGTGTCCCGACTGGGGCACCTTTTCTTCGGTTGAATCATCGTCTGTTTTTATGTAAAATTTACAAGAATGCATATGAAAAAGGAGCGATTGACATGAGTAAAGTGTACGTATTTGATCATCCGTTAATTCAACATAAGCTTACATACATTCGCGACAAACATACAGGAACAAAAGAGTTCCGTGAGCTTGTCGAAGAAGTAGCGACGCTCATGGCATTTGAAATTACACGCGATTTGCCGCTTCAAGAAGTTGAAATCGAAACGCCTGTCAGCAAAGCAAAAGCGAAAGTGATCGCAGGAAAAAAATTAGGCATCATCCCGATTTTACGTGCAGGAATCGGAATGGTTGACGGGATTTTAAAGCTTATTCCAGCCGCAAAAGTTGGACATATCGGTCTATATCGCGATCCGGAAACGTTAAAACCGGTCGAATATTACGTGAAACTTCCAACGGATGTTGAAGAACGCGACTTCATTGTCGTCGATCCGATGCTTGCGACAGGTGGATCCGCTGCGGAAGCCATTCATGCGTTGAAAAAACGTGGCGCAAAAAACATTAAATTTATGTGTTTAATTGCTGCGCCAGAAGGAGTCGAAGCGGTGCAACAAGCGCATCCGGACGTCGATATTTATATCGCTGCGTTAGATGAAAAGTTAAACGATCACGGCTATATTGTGCCAGGTCTTGGCGATGCTGGAGACCGTCTATTCGGAACGAAGTAAGGTGGGTATAATGAATAAACGAAAAGTGATGACCATTTTCGGGACGAGACCGGAAGCGATCAAAATGGCTCCGCTCGTTTTAGAGTTGCAAAAGTACGAAGACATTGAATCGATTGTGACTGTGACAGCACAACATCGCCAAATGCTTGATCAAGTGCTCGATATTTTTGGCATTCAACCAGATTATGATTTAAACATTATGAAAGAGCGCCAAACGCTTGTCGATATTACGACAAGGGCGCTTGCCGGCTTGGACGATGTCATGAAAAAAGTACAGCCTGACATCGTGCTCGTTCATGGCGACACGACAACGACATTTGTCGCTAGTCTGGCAGCGTTTTACAACCAAATTGCAGTCGGACATGTAGAAGCAGGACTTAGAACGTGGAATAAGTATTCGCCATTTCCGGAAGAAATGAATCGACAATTGACGGGGGTATTAGCTGATTTGCATTTTGCCCCGACCGCAAAAGCAGCCGAAAATTTACGTGCAGAAAACAAGCCAGAGCACGCCATTTTCATTACAGGCAACACAGCGATCGATGCGTTAAAAACAACGGTGCGCGAGACTTATACGCATCCGATTTTAGAAAAGGTAGCGGGAAGCCGCATGATTTTATTGACAGCGCATCGTCGTGAAAACCTTGGCGAGCCGATGCGAAACATGTTCCGAGCGGTGAAAAGGCTCGTTGAAAATTACAATGACGTGCAAGTCGTTTATCCTGTTCATTTAAATCCGGTCGTGCGCGAGTTAGCGAACGACATATTAGGAAACGATGAACGCATTCATTTAATTGACCCGTTAGACGTCATCGACTTTCATAACTTTGCGGCGAGAGCGCACATCATTTTAACAGATTCAGGCGGTGTTCAAGAAGAAGCCCCTTCACTTGGCGTGCCTGTACTCGTCTTGCGCGACACAACTGAACGACCGGAGGGCATCGAAGCCGGAACGCTCAAGCTTGCGGGAACAGATGAACAAACGATTTACGCGCTAGCAAGCGAGCTATTAACAGACGAAAAAGCGTACGAGCAAATGGCGAAAGCGTCCAATCCGTACGGTGACGGTTGGGCATCGAAGCGGATTGTCGAAGCGATTCGTTACTATTTTAAACAAAGCGATGTTCCGCCAACGCCATTTCAATAAGAAAAAGGGATGTGACGACGCATCCCTTTTTCTTACCAAAAATTTTCCCTATTTTTGTGACCGAACACATTGACATCGTGTTTTCACTATTGTATGCTTACAAAGGGATAAGGATAACCTTTTTAAAAATACAGTAAATTCTGAAAATGAAAAGTGAGGCTTCCGTATGCGACAACATGAGCGCCATCCGTTTCGAGCGATCGGTTTGATGACGGCCATCTCCTCTCAACTTGTCGGTTCCGTTTTAGTTGGGGTTTTTGGAGGGCGTTTTGTCGACGAGCGTTTTGGTACCGAACCGCTTTTTTTAATTGTCGGTTTGCTTCTCGGATTAGCGGCTGGTGTTTATGCGATGATTCGCCTCATTCGCTCATTTTTTTCAGGAGAGGAAAAATGAACGAGTTACAGCAACATTGGCGCCGTCACAAATCATACATACTATACTTGCTGTCGATTTACGTGTTAGGTTGGGCATTTACGCCTTATCAGCAAGCGTTTTCAAGTTTGTTTCTCGGGACGGTTATCAGCCTATATAACGGTTGGACGATGGTGCGGAAAGTGGAGCGGTTTGGACAAGCGGTTGCGTCTGGACAAAAATCGCGCTCGCTTGGCATGATGTCGCGCATGGCTGCTGCTGCGTTGGCTGTCTTTATTGCTTTTCGTTGGCCTGAACAGTTTTCTGTCGGCTGGATCGTATTGGGATTAATGACATCTTATATTGTCATTATAATAGATTTCTTTTTCCAAAAAACAAAAGGGGAAGAGAGGTGAGTACAGATGCATCACGAAGCTCCTTTATACACGCTGTTTGGCTTAACATTTAACTTAGCCAACGTATTAATGATTACGGTTACATCCGTCATCGTCTTTGTCATTGCCGTATTAGCCACGCGCAACTTAGCGATGAAGCCAACGGGAATGCAAAATTTTCTTGAATGGGTTATGGATTTTGTCAAAGGAATTATTAAAAGCAACATGGATTGGAAAACAGGTGGACGCTTTCATATGCTCGGCATGACGCTCATCATGTACATTTTTGTAGCGAACATGCTCGGTCTGCCGTTTTCAGTCGTCATCGACAATAAGCTATGGTGGAAATCACCGACAGCTGATCCAGTCGTGACGTTGACGTTGGCGACGATGGTTGTCGCGTTATCGCATTACTATGGCATTAAGCTTAACGGGTTTAAAGAATATGCAAAAGGATTCGTTAGCCCAATGCCAATTTTGTTCCCATTAAAAATTATTGAAGAATTTGCGAATACATTAACGCTCGGTCTCCGTCTATACGGGAACATTTTTGCGGGTGAAATTTTGTTAGCGCTCTTAGCGGGAAGTTTAGCGACAGGAGTCGGCGGAACAATTGCGGCGATCATTCCAACGATCGCATGGCAAGGATTTAGTATTTTCGTCGGCGCGATCCAAGCGTTTATTTTCACGATGTTAACAATGGTTTATATGGCGCACAAAGTGAGTCATGACCATTAATTTTCAATACACATTCATTTCAACATAAAAAATTGAAGGAGGACTTTTCAAATGGGTGTATTAGCAGCTGCAATTGCAATTGGTTTAGCGGCACTTGGTGCTGGTATTGGTAACGGTTTAATCGTATCTCGTACAGTAGAGGGAATTGCACGTCAACCAGAGGCGCGCGGTATGTTACAAACAACAATGTTTATCGGGGTAGCGTTAGTCGAAGCGATTCCGATCATCGCGGTCGTTATCGCGTTCATGGTTCAAGGTCGTTAAAACTGAGCGCTCGTTCGAAACGAGCGGTAACTGCATACGGAAACGAAACTCGTTCAACAATGGCGAAGATCATTCCATGAGAACCTTCGCCATTCCTTTATGTTCGTACGCACACGTTCCGACTAGTATTCGGGCGATTTTTGAAGGGAGTGAAACGCGCGGTGGTAAACATGTTTGTATTAGGCGCTGGTGGACATGGGTTCAACGGCGGCGATATCGCATTCCAATTAGTCATGTTCTTATTGCTCATGTTTTTGCTTCGCAAATATGCGTTCGGTCCATTAATGGGCGTCATGAAACAGCGCGAAGAGCATATTGCGAACGAAATTGAGCAAGCAGAAAAGCATCATCAAGAAGCGAAAAAGCTTGCAGAAGAGCAACGTGAATTAATGAAAAAGTCACGCCAAGAAGCGCAAGCGCTGATCGAAGAAGCTCGCAAGCTTGGCGAAGAGCAAAAAGAGCAAATCATTCAAGCCGCTCGTCAAGAAGCAGAGCGCTTAAAAGAGGCAGCAAAAAAAGAAATCGCACAAGAAAAAGAACAGGCGATGGCAGCGTTGCGTCAACAAGTTGCTTCTTTATCTGTACTTATTGCTTCAAAAGTCATTGAAAAAGAGTTGAGCGAACAAGATCAAGCGAAGCTGATTAGCGAGTACATTCAAGAGGTAGGAGAAAGCCGATGAACAAACAAGTCGTAGCGAAACGATATGCGTCGGCACTTTTTGAAATTGCGAAAGAACAGCAGCTTCTTGATCAGCTCGAACAAGAACTTCGCGTCGTCAAACAAGTGTTTGCACAAAATGAAGTGCTTCTTTCTGTGCTAAACCATCCAAAAATTGCGCTAACGAAAAAGAAAGCGCTCGTCCAAGAAGCGTTTGCGAACATTTCGACGGTATTGCAACATACGCTCATGTTGCTTTTAGATCGCCATCGCATCGACATCGTGAACGATTTAGCAGATGCGTTTATTGCGCTAGCAAATGAAGCACGCGGTGTAGCTGAGGCGATCGTTTATTCGGCTCGTCCGTTAACGGAAGACGAAACGAATGCGCTTGCAGACGTGTTTGCGAAAAAAGTTGGCGTCGACGCGCTTCGCATCACAAACGTCATTGATAAAGATGTGATCGGCGGCGTCAAAGTGCGCATCGGAAACCGCATTTTCGACGGAAGCGTCAGCGGAAAATTAGCAAGATTACAGCGACAGTTAACTCGCTAACATTTATAGATAGGGGTGAAATGCATGAGCATCAAAGCGGAAGAAATTAGCGCGCTGATAAAAAAGCAAATTGAAAACTATCAGTCTGAAATCGAAGTGAGCGATGTCGGTACAGTCATTCAAGTTGGTGACGGAATCGCTCGTGCTCATGGCCTCGACAACGTTATGTCAGGAGAGCTTGTTGAGTTTGCCAACGGCGTCATGGGATTGGCGCTAAACTTAGAAGAAAACAACGTCGGTATCGTTATTTTAGGACCGTACACAGGCATTAAAGAAGGCGATGAAGTACGTCGTACAGGTCGCATTATGGAAGTGCCAGTAGGTGAAGCGTTAATCGGTCGTGTCGTCAATCCATTAGGTCAACCAGTTGACGGACTTGGTCCAATCGAAACGACAGAAACTCGCCCGATTGAAAGCCCAGCGCCTGGCGTTATGGATCGTAAATCTGTCCATGAGCCGCTTCAAACGGGAATTAAGGCGATTGACGCGCTTGTGCCAATCGGTCGCGGTCAACGTGAGTTAATTATCGGAGACCGTCAAACAGGAAAAACGTCCGTTGCAGTAGATACAATCATTAACCAAAAAGGGAAAAACATGATTTGTATTTATGTGGCGATCGGACAAAAAGAATCAACCGTTCGTAACGTCGTTGAAACGTTGCGCAAATACGGTGCATTAGATTACACAATCGTCGTTACAGCGTCTGCGTCACAGCCAGCTCCGCTTTTATTCTTAGCACCATATGCGGGCGTAACGATGGGCGAATACTTCATGTACAAAGGACAACACGTTCTTGTTGTATACGATGACTTATCAAAACAAGCGGCAGCTTATCGTGAGCTTTCGTTATTATTACGCCGTCCGCCAGGTCGTGAAGCGTATCCAGGTGACGTATTCTACTTGCATTCTCGCTTGCTTGAGCGGGCAGCAAAATTAAGCGATGCGAAAGGTGCAGGTTCATTAACAGCGTTGCCGTTCGTTGAAACACAAGCGGGCGACATTTCAGCATACATTCCAACGAACGTCATTTCCATCACAGACGGGCAAATTTTCTTGCAGTCTGACTTGTTCTTCTCAGGCGTGCGTCCAGCGATTAACGCCGGTCTTTCTGTATCGCGCGTCGGTGGGGCAGCACAAATTAAAGCGATGAAAAAAGTATCTGGTACGTTGCGTCTTGACTTAGCGGCATATCGCGAGTTAGAGGCGTTTGCGCAGTTCGGTTCTGACCTTGATAAAGCAACACAAGCGAAACTTGCTCGCGGTGCGCGCACAGTTGAAGTGTTAAAACAAGGTTTACATGAGCCGCTACCAGTTGAAAAACAAGTAGCGATTATTTACGCATTAACACGCGGCTTTTTAGATGACATTCCAGTAGAAGACATTCGCCGCTTTGAAAAAGAGTTCCATGCATGGTTAGACAAAGACGAAAACGGTCAAAAACTGATGGAACATATTCGCACAACAGGCGATCTTCCAAATGAAGAAGACTTCAACAAAGCGATTGAAGCGTTCAAAAAGACGTTTGTTGTATCGGAGTAAGAAAAGTGAGCGGAACAGCTTAGCTGTTCCGTCCCTTTCAACAATTGAGCGAAAAAGGTGGTGAAACCTTTGGGAGCATCGTTACGCGATATAAAAGCGCGCATTAACACGACAAAAAAGACGAGCCAAATTACAAAAGCGATGGAAATGGTCTCGGCATCAAAATTAAACCGTGCAGAACATAATGCAAGATCGTTTACGCCGTATATGGAAAAAATTCAAGAGGTCGTAGCGAGCGTCGCGCTCGGAAGCAACGACGCTTCTCATCCGATGCTTGTGAAGCGCCCAGTAAAAAAGACGGGATATTTAGTCATTACATCTGACCGTGGCTTAGCTGGCGCCTACAACAGCAACGTGCTTCGTACTGTTTTTCAAACGATTCAAGAGCGTCACCGTTCGACAGAAGAATATGCGATTATTGCGATCGGTCGCGTCGGCTTAAACTTCTTTAAACGCCGCAATATTCCGGTAGCTTTACATATTACCGGTTTGCCAGATCAACCAACGTTTGCGGACATTAAAGAAATTGCGAACAAAACGGTGAACATGTTTGCAGATGGTACGTTTGATGAGTTGTATATGTTTTACAATCATTTCGTAAGCGCCATCCAACAAGATGTGACGGAGAAAAAGTTATTACCATTAACCGATTTAGCATCGGAGAAAAAGTTGACCACTTACGAATTTGAACCGTCACAAGAAGAAATTTTAGAAGTGTTGTTGCCGCAATACGCTGAAAGCTTAATTTATGGCGCGTTGCTCGATGCAAAAGCGAGCGAGCATGCTGCGCGGATGACAGCGATGAAAAACGCAACAGACAACGCAAAAGAATTGATTCGGACACTTACGCTTTCTTACAACCGCGCTCGTCAAGCAGCGATTACGCAAGAAATTACAGAGATTGTGGCCGGAGCGAACGCCTTGCAATAGCTTAAGCAGTTAGTTAGGAGGGAAAACGATGGCAAAAGGACGCGTTATTCAAGTTATGGGTCCTGTTGTAGACGTAAAGTTCGAAGACGGACACTTACCTGCGATTTACAACGCCCTAAAAATTAAACATAAAGCGCGTAACGAAAAAGAAGTCGATATCGACTTAACGTTAGAAGTAGCCCTTCACCTTGGGGACGACACAGTGCGCACAATTGCGATGTCAACGACTGACGGATTAGTGCGTGGAATGGAAGTCATCGATACGGGAGCACCGATTTCTGTTCCTGTTGGTGAAGTCACGCTCGGACGCGTATTTAACGTATTAGGAGAGCCGATTGACTTAGGGGAAGATATTCCAGCAGACGCTCGTCGCGATGCAATTCACCGTCCAGCACCAAAATTCGAACAACTTTCAACACAAGTTGAAATTCTTGAAACAGGAATTAAAGTTGTAGACCTTCTTGCCCCTTATATTAAAGGTGGAAAAATCGGTTTGTTCGGTGGTGCAGGAGTAGGAAAAACGGTTTTAATCCAAGAGTTAATTAACAACATCGCGCAAGAGCACGGTGGTATTTCCGTATTCGCCGGCGTTGGTGAGCGTACGCGCGAAGGAAACGACTTGTACCATGAAATGAAAGACTCTGGCGTTATTAACAAAACAGCGATGGTATTCGGTCAGATGAACGAGCCGCCTGGAGCACGTATGCGCGTTGCGTTAACAGGATTAACAATGGCGGAATATTTCCGTGATGAGCAAGGACAAGACGTATTGTTCTTCATCGACAACATTTTCCGTTTCACGCAAGCAGGTTCAGAAGTTTCTGCCCTATTAGGACGCATGCCTTCAGCGGTAGGTTACCAACCAACACTTGCGACAGAAATGGGTCAATTACAAGAGCGTATTACATCAACAGCTGTCGGTTCGGTTACGTCGATCCAAGCGATTTACGTTCCAGCGGACGACTACACTGACCCAGCGCCAGCGACAACGTTCGCACACTTAGATGCGACAACAAACTTAGAGCGTAAATTATCAGAGATGGGTATTTACCCAGCGGTAGACCCGCTTGCATCGACATCTCGTGCGCTTTCACCAGAAATTGTTGGAGAAGAGCATTACCAAGTGGCGCGCAAAGTGCAACAAACGTTGCAACGCTATAAAGAATTACAAGACATTATCGCCATTCTTGGTATGGATGAGCTTTCAGAAGAAGATAAACTTGTCGTTCATCGCGCTCGTCGCATTCAGTTCTTCTTATCACAAAACTTCCACGTCGCTGAACAGTTTACAGGGCAACCAGGTTCATACGTACCTGTAAAAGAGACAGTTCGTGGCTTTAAAGAAATTTTGGAAGGAAAATATGACCATCTTCCAGAAGATGCGTTCCGCTTAGTTGGCCGCATTGAAGAAGTAATTGAAAAAGCGAGAAAAATGGGCGTAGAAGTTTAATAAGGGACCGAGGAGGATTTTTTCATGAAGACGATTAAAGTCAGTGTCGTAACTCCGGACGGCCCAGTGTATGAAGCGGATGTGGAAATGGTAAGCGCTAAAGCGCAAAGCGGCGAACTCGGCGTGTTGCCAGGGCACATTCCGATGGTCGCACCGCTAGAAATTGGCGCGGTTCGTTTAAAAAAAGGAAACGCGACTGAGCTCGTGGCGGTGAGCGGTGGCTTTTTAGAAGTTCGCCCTGATCGTGTGACGATTTTAGCGCAAGCAGCAGAACGAGCAGAAAGTATTGACGTTGCGCGCGCAAAAGCGGCGAAAGAGCGGGCTGAACGCCGCTTGCAAGCGAAACAAGATGATATTGATCATAAACGGGCGGAATTAGCTTTACGTCGTGCGATTAACCGTTTAAATGTTGCGAATCGCAATTTTTAACCCTAGGAGCATCGTCTCTTAGGGTTTTTTTGTTTATTTTTGGAACAAGTTTTATCGACACATATGTGAAGAAGTGATATAATGTTATCGGTTACAGTCGTAATAGTATGACGTTTTTGAAAAATGTGTATAAAGTCACAAAGGGGTGGGACATCGTTGAACGTTTATGTAAACAGTTATGTAGTCGTCTTTGTGTTTCTTTGTTTAGGCATTTTACTTCCAATCGTTGCACTCACGGCGGGGCGTTTTCTTCGTCCACATGCGCCAAATGCAGCGAAACAAACAACGTACGAAAGCGGATTAGATCCGTTCCACGATTCACGCGTGCAGTTTAACATACGGTATTACATTTTTGCGTTATTGTTCGTCATTTTTGACGTAGAGACTGTATTTTTATATCCGTGGGCGGTGGCGTTTGAAAAGCTTGGTGCATTTGCGCTCATTGAAATGCTCATTTTCGTCGTCATGTTGTTGATTGGACTTGTGTATGCTTGGAAGAAGAAGGTGTTAAAATGGATGTAAAATTATTGAACGTATCAGATCAAGAAATGGAAGAAATGCGTCGCAACGTTTTTTTAACGACGTTAGAACAGCTCAAAGCATGGGCGCGCAGCAACTCATTATGGCCGCTCACGTTCGGTCTTGCCTGTTGTGCGATTGAAATGATGGGGGTTGGCTCTTCGCATTACGATTTAGATCGTTTTGGTTCTTTTTTCCGTACGTCGCCTCGCCAATCCGACGTCATGATCGTCTCAGGAACGGTGACGAAAAAAATGGCGCCAATCGTTCGCCGTTTATATGATCAAATGCCTGAACCGAAATGGGTGATTGCGATGGGTTCTTGTGCGACAGCAGGTGGGCCGTATGTAAAATCGTATTGCGTCGTAAAAGGTGTCGATCAAATTGTACCGGTTGACGTATATATTCCAGGCTGTCCGCCAAATCCAGCTGCATTAATTTATGGCATTAACAAACTGAAAGAAAAAATTCGCTACGAAGCGAAAACAGGAAAGAAGGTGCTGTAAGTTATGGATGAAAAAGATTTACAGCAACTAAAAAAAGAGGCGGCGGAACGGGCGAAACAATTAGCGAAAGAGCGTCTTGCGGCGAAGCAAGCAGCGGAACAAACTGAGCCTCCGCTCGAAGGTGAAGAAGACCTTGCGCTAGCGAAGAAAAAAGCAGCGGCAGCGGCGAAAGCAAAAGCCGCAGCGTTAGCGAAACAAAAAGCGGCAGAATCAGGGGAATTAAGCGAAGAAGAATTGGCGAAGAAAAAAGCAGCGGCAGCAGCGAAGGCGAAAGCCGCAGCGTTAGCGAAACAAAAAGCGGCAGAGTCAGGGGAATTAAGCGAAGAAGAATTGGCGAAGAAAAAAGCAGCGGCAGCAGCGAAAGCGAAAGCCGCAGCGTTAGCGAAACAAAAAGCGGCAGAGTCAGGGGAATTAAGCGAAGAAGAATTGGCGAAGAAAAAAGCGGCGGCAGCAGCGAAGGCGAAAGCCGCAGCGGCAGCAAAAGCAAAAAGTGCAGATGTCGCTGAAGAAAAAGAGGAAAAGCCGTCACCAAATCAGCCATATCTCGACAAATACGTTAAAGTCATTGAAGAACATCTCGGAAAAGATGTATTAGAAAACGCTTACATCAATCGTTTGTCGAAAGACGTGCCGACGCTCGTTGTAAAAAAAGATACATATTTTAAAGTGGCTGAGTTTTTAAAATATAATGAGCAGCTAAGTTTTGATTATTTATCAGAATTGCACGGAACAGACTTTCAAACGCATATGGAAGTGTATGTGCACTTATATTCGTATAAAAATCGCCAATCAGTTGCGTTGAAAGTAAAAATTGATCGCGATCAACCGGTCATTGACTCGCTCGTTCCGCTTTGGCCAGGAGCAAATTGGCCGGAGTGTGAGGCGTATGATTTGCTTGGCATTCGTTTTGAAGGTCATCCGCAACTCATTCGCATTTTCTTAGGGGAAAACTGGGTCGGCTATCCGCTTCGGAAAGATTACGAGCCGTACGATATGGAGGGTTAAGGCGTGCTGAGAACAGAGGAGATGCTTTTAAACGTCGGACCGCAACATCCGAGCACACACGGCGTGTTTCGTCTCGTGTTAAAAATCGATGGGGAAATCATTAAGGAAGCGACTCCTGTCATCGGTTATCTTCATCGCGGGACAGAAAAAATCGCAGAAAATTTGCAGTATACACAAATCATCCCATACACTGATCGCATGGACTATTTATCAGCGATGACGAACAACTACGTCATTTGTCACGCAGTAGAGACGATGATGGGCATTGAAGTGCCGGAGCGTGCCGAGTATTTACGCGTGCTTGCGATGGAGCTCGGTCGCATTGCGAGCCACCTCGTTTGGTGGGGAACGTATTTGCTTGATATTGGTGCAGTCAGTCCGTTTTTATATGCGTTTCGTGAGCGGGAAATGATTATTAATCTATTAAATGAACTATCAGGTGCGCGCTTAACGTTTAACTACATGCGTGTGGGCGGCGTGAAATGGGATGCGCCAGACGGATGGATTGATAAAGTAAAACAGTTCGTTCCATATATGCGCAAACAGCTAGAAGGCTACCATGAACTTGTCACGGGAAATGAAATTTTCCGCAACCGTGTCATCGGAGTTGGCAAGTACACGAAAGAAGAGGCGTTAGCATATTCGCTAAGCGGCGTCAATTTGCGTTGTACTGGTGTGAAATGGGATTTACGAAAAGATGAACCATATTCTATTTATGATCGATTTGATTTCGATGTTCCTGTACGTACAGAAGGAGATTGTTTTGCGCGCTATGAGTGCCGACTTGCTGAAATTGAACAATCGCTTCGTATTATCGAGCAGGCGTGCGAGCAGTTTCCAGATGACGGCGAGATTATGGCGAAAGTGCCGAAAATTATTAAAGCGCCACCGGGAGAAGCGTATGTGCGCATCGAGTCACCGCGTGGGGAAATCGGTTGTTATATTGCGAGCGACGGGAAAAAAGAGCCGTATCGCTTAAAATTCCGTCGACCGTCATTTTATAATTTACAAATCCTTCCAAAACTATTAAAAGGGGAAAATATCGCGAATTTAATTGCGATACTTGGCGCGATTGATATCGTGCTTGGGGAGGTCGATGGATGATGATGGAACAACTTTTGCAGTCGACGCCAAGCTGGACGAATGTCGCCATTTTCTTTGCGATTGGCGTTGGACTATTGCTCGTTGTATTAGGATTTGTCACGTATGGCATTTTAGCGGAACGAAAAGTGATGGGATTTATGCAAGGCCGCATCGGTCCGAACCAAGTTGGAGGACGCTGGGGGTTGCTGCAAACGGTGGCTGACGTGTTAAAGCTATTGTTAAAAGAAGATACGATTCCAAAAGCAGCCGATCGCCCGTTGTTTATTTTAGCACCGGTCATCGCGTTTGCCCCTGCATTTATGGTGCTTGCCGCACTGCCGTTTACCGATGCGTTGCAATTTGCTGATATTGGCGTCGGGCTATTGTATTACATCGCCGTTTCCGGATTAACGACAATCGGAGTGGTGACAGGCGCATGGGCATCGAACAACAAATATGCCCTGCTTGGCGGCATGCGCGCAGCTGCGCAAATGATTTCATACGAAGTGCCGCTTGTCATGTCTGTCATTGGTGTCATTTTGTTGTCGGGAAGCTTAAACTTAAACGACATTGTCGAAGCGCAAAAAGATGTATGGTTTATCGTTGTCCAGCCGATCGGCTTTCTCGTTTTTCTTATTGCCGCTGTGGCGGAGTTAAACCGAACGCCGTTTGACTTGCCGGAAGCGGAATCGGAACTTGTTGCAGGATTCCATGTTGAATATTCTGGATTCCGCTGGGCGTTTTTTATGCTCGCAGAGTACGTGTACTTTTTTGCGATGGCAGCATTAACGACGGTGCTCTTTTTAGGAGGATGGCATCCGCTTCCGTTTCTCGACTTTATTCCAGGGGCCGTTTGGTTTGCGTTAAAGTTTAGTCTTGTCGTCTTCTTATTTATTTGGTTTCGCATTACGTTTCCGCGTGTGCGTGCCGATCAATTGATGGAGTTTGGTTGGAAAGTGTTATTGCCTGTTGCGCTCGTCAATATTTTTGTCACAGCTCTTGTGAAACAACTATTTTTTTAAATAAAAAGGTGGGTGGGCAGAAATGCTCGGTTTAATGAAAGGATTAGCGTATACGCTGAAAAACTTAACAAAAGAAAAAGTGACGTACGATTATCCGAATGAACCGCTTCCGCTTCCGGATCGCTTTCGCGGCATTCAAAAGTTTTATCCGGAAAAATGTATCGTTTGTAATCAGTGCGCAAACATTTGCCCGACCGACTGTATTCAGCTGACGGGCAAAAAACATCCGGATCCGACGAAAAAAGGAAAAATTATTGATACGTATGACATTAACTTTGAAATTTGTATTTTATGCGATTTATGTACGGAAGTATGTCCGACTGAGGCGATTGTGATGACGAACAACTTTGAATTAGCGGAATATAGCCGCGATGAATTATTTAAAGATTTAACGTGGCTTGATGAAAACGATACGAACGTGCGGAAGGTGAATAAGCCATGAGTGGACAATATCTCGCATTTTTCGTTCTTGCGCTCATTGCGCTTGGCGGCGGCGTGTTTATGTTAAATTTAAACAAAGTTGTTCATATGGTCGTCGCGCTCGTTTTTACGTTCGTCAGTATCGCCGGCATTTACGTTCTTTTATCGGCTGAATTTGTAGCGGCCGTCCAAGTACTGATTTACTCTGGTGCGATTACAATTATTATGTTGTTCGGGATTATGCTTACGCGTCATCAAGATGACGGCCAATCGACAGGCAGCCCGCTTCGAAAAGCATTCGCCCTACTTGGTACGGTTGCTTTTGGTGCGGTGATGTACATCGGCATTCGCACGCTTGACTTTGGCAGCGAAGCGGTTGGGCTTCATGATAAAAATACGGAACAAATCGGAATCGCGCTCTATTCGAAGTACGTCATTCCGTTTGAACTTGCGTCCGTTTTATTGCTCGTCGCACTCATTGGCGCGGTCATTTTAGCGAAAAAAGATGATAAGGAGGCGGGAGAATGAATGTACCGTTATCCGCCTATCTCGTATTTGCGCTTTTATTGTTTTGCATCGGATTGTACGGAGCGTTAACGAAACGCAATACAGTCATTGTGCTTATTTGTATCGAGCTCATGTTAAATGCCGTAAACGTCAACTTAGTTGCATTTAGCAAATACGGGGTAAATCCAGGCATTACAGGTCAAGTATTTTCGCTCTTTACCATTACTGTTGCCGCAGCGGAAGCAGCAGTCGGGTTAGCTATTTTAATTGCGTTATACCGCAATCGCAAAACGATTCATATTGATGAAGTCGATTCGATGAAACGATAAAGGATGGGAAACAAAGGGGTTACATATAAATGCACCTGAAAAAGGGGATGATTGAACGATGATGGAAAACGCATGGCTCATACCGCTTTTTCCGTTCGTCTCGTTTGTTGTGCTGCTTGTTGTGGGCAAGCAGTTAAAAGAACGAAGCGCGTATGTCGGAATGTTGTTGACGCTTCTTTCGCTCGTCTTCGCCCTCGGGACGTTGTACGAGCGCTGGACGGAGCTAACATATAAACAAGCATACACATGGTTGACAATTGGGGATGTGCATTTGACTGTCGGCTTTGAAGTGAACGCACTCAATGCGCTCATGCTCGTTGTTGTATCGCTTGTTAGCTTTCTCGTACATACGTATGCGAAAGGATATATGCACGGTGATGAGCGCTTCCCGGTATTTTATGCCTACTTAGGTTTGTTTACATTCGCGATGCTCGGGCTCGTCGTATCACCAAATTTACTGCAAACGTATATTTTTTGGGAACTTGTCGGTCTCGGCTCGTTCTTACTCATCGGATTTTATTTTTACAAAGAAGAAGCGAAAGCTGCGGCGAAAAAAGCGTTTATTATGACGCGCATCGGGGATGTTGGCTTATTGATCGGCATGATTTTATTGTTCCTTGAAGTAAAAAGTTTTGAATATGAAGCTATTTTTGCTGCGTTACAACAAGGGGATGTTTCAACGACAATCATGACGTTAAGCGCCATTCTCATTTTTATCGGTGCGATCGGGAAATCCGGTCAATTTCCGTTTCATACGTGGCTTCCAGATGCGATGGAAGGGCCGACGCCTGTCTCGGCATTAATTCATGCGGCAACGATGGTTGCTGCCGGGGTATATTTAGTTGCGACGCTGTTTCCGCTTTACGAAGCAAGTGAAGTTGCGATGACGACCGTTGCTTACGTCGGAGGATTTACCGCCATTTTTGCAGCGTCCATCGGCTTAGTGCAAACGGATATTAAACGCGTGCTTGCCTATTCGACTGTTAGCCAGCTCGGTTACATGATGTTAGCGCTCGGCTCTGCTGGGTACGTGGCAGGCGTCTTTCACTTAATGACACACGCCTTTTTTAAAGCGCTCCTTTTCTTAGCGGCAGGTAGTGTCATTCATGCGGTGCATACGCAAAACATTGAACAAATGGGCGGGTTATGGAAAAAAATGAAATGGACCGCTCCGCTCTTTTTAATCGGAACGTTAGCTATTAGCGGATTTCCGTTTTTCTCAGGCTTTTTCAGCAAAGATGAAATTTTAATTGCGGCGTGGACGCACGGGCATGTCGGTTTATTTGTTGTCGCTGTTATCGCTGCCTTTTTCACAGCGTTTTATATGTTTCGTTTATTTTTCCTCGTGTTTGCCGGAGAAGCGCGGACGGCAAATGATGGTGTACACGAATCACCGATGGTCATGGTGTTTCCGATGATCGTCCTCGGTGCGTTGGCCGTCGTTTCGGGTTACGTTCAAACACCGTGGGGAGCGTTTTTAGGCGAGTGGTTGACAGAAGGAACGAACTGGCATGCACATATGGAAGGTCCGAGTTGGATTATGATTGTAGCGACCGTTGTTTCTTTATGCGGAATTGCTCTTGCATGGCTCATATATGGTAAACGTGCCATTGCTCGCGACTGGCTATCGTCACGTTTTCCAATGACGTACAATGTGCTCATGAACAAATATTACATCGATGAGTTTTACGGATTGACAGTCATCCGTGCAACGTCATTCATTAGTTTATTGTTTGAGTATATCGACCGTTTCCTCATCGAAGGAGTGGCTCAACTATTTGCTGCAACAGCGCGCGGCATTGGACGCATCGGCTCACGTTTACAAAACGGTCAAGTACAAATGTACGGTACGGTGACGATTGTTGCTTTAGCGATTCTCGTCGTCATTTTTGCGGTGACAGGGGGGTATTTATAATGCAGCCATACTTTTTATCGCTCTTAATTTTCTCCCCGCTTTTAGGCATACTCGTTCTTTCGCTCCTTTCGAAAGAACAAGAAAAAGCGATTAAATGGCTTGGTGTTTTAGCGACGTTGCCATCGTTATGTTTATCGTTATTTGCGTTTTGGCAATATCAAAACGGCTATGATATAAGCAAATTAGCGGAAAAACGGTCATGGATTCAATTTGGCGAGTTTCCATTTTTAAAGGAAACAGATTTTACTGTCGCATATGAACTTCATGTTGACGGTTTTGCACTTGTTATGATCGTTTTGACGACCGTTTTAGCAACGCTCGCTGCGATTGCTTCGATGTCCATTCAAAAAGAATGGAAAGGATATTTTCAACTATTTTTATTGCTTGAAATTGGTATGCTCGGCGTGTTTGCCGCAAGCAACCTTGTGCTCTTTTTCATCTTTTTCGAGCTGACGCTCATTCCGATGTTTTTCCTCATCGGAAAATGGGGATATTTCGAAAAAGAAAAAGCGGCATATAGCTATTTAATTTATAACGGGCTCGGTTCAGCCGTTTTATTGATCGTCATTGCCGTCTTGTTTGCGCGCACGGGCACATCGAATATCGCTGAGCTGCACCACATATTAACGGATCCGATGGCACAAACGATTTCGCCAATTTCCGACGCGCTTCGCTACGGGTTGTTTCTTGCGCTGCTCATCGCCTTTGGGGTCAAGCTACCAATCGTGCCGCTTCATCGCTGGATGTTGCACGTGCACGTACAAGCGCCACCATCTGTCGTTATGCTACACGCAGGAGTTTTGTTAAAAATTGGTGCTTTTGGTCTTGTTCGCTTTGCGTTCGGATTATTTCCCGGGCAATTCCAACAATTTTCGACATGGCTCATCGTTTTAGGTGTCGTCAACTTGTTGTACGGTGCGTTTTTAGCACTGAGACAAACCGATTTTAAAATGGTGCTTGCTTATTCGAGCGTGTCGCATATGGGCATTGTATTAATCGGGCTCGGTTCGCTCACTGAGGCAGGAATACAAGGAGCGATTTTCCAAGCGGTGTCACACGGATTTATCGCTGCGTTTTTATTCTTCTTCGTCGGTGTCATGTACGAAAGAACGCGCACGACGACGCTCGCTCGTTTAGGTGGGGTGGCGAAAACAATGCCTTATGTATCAGGATTTATTCTTGCTGGGGCGATGGCTTCGCTCGGTTTGCCAGGAACGTCTGGGTTTATTAGCGAATTTATGGCGTTCGTTGGCGCATTTCAAGCAGAACCTTTGCTCGCTGCGATCGGTACGCTCGGCATTATTATGACAGCTGTGTATTTATTACGTGCTGTTCTCGGCATGACATTCGGGCAAACAAAGGTGACAAACGTTTCCGATTTGCGTGGCATAGAATGGGTACCAGCGATTAGTTTACTGTTGCTTATTGTCATCATCGGGGTATATCCGAACGTCTTGGCGATGCCGCTACAAACGACGATTGAAACGATGATGAACGGGTTAGGGGGTTGATGAGATGGATTTCGAAACATTACTTAGCTATGAATGGGGCGTCATGATGCCGGAATTTATTATTCTCGGCGTAGCCGTTGCGCTCTCGCTCATCGACCTATTTATGCCGGAAAACCGAAATCGGCAACTGCTTGGTTTATTCGCTTTTGTTGGCGTCGCCGTTTCATTCGTTTCATTGCTCGGTTTATGGACGAGTGATGTCACATCCATTTTAGGCGATACGTTCCGCCTCGATTCGTTTGCCAAATCGTTTAAAGCGTTATTGCTGATTGGTAGTGCGCTCGTGTTGTTGCTTTCGATTCATTATGAACCAAAAGAGCGCATCGCCTATCGTGGTGAATTTTATTACTTATTTTTAACAGCGCTTCTCGGCGCAATGATGATGGCATCAAGCGGCGATCTCATTACATTGTTTGTCGGGCTTGAGCTATTGTCGATTTCTTCTTATATTCTCGTCGCGATTCGGAAAAAACATACACTCGCAAACGAAGCGGCGTTAAAATACGTCATTACCGGAGGTATTGCAACGGCGATTACGTTGTTTGGGATGAGCTACATATTCGGCTTCACCGGATCGACAAATATAAAAGAAATTGCCGGGCAGCTTGCGAGCACGTACGATGAAAACCATCAATACATTTTATCGCTCGCCTTTTTGCTTACCTTCGTCGGGTTATCGTTTAAATTGGCATCGGCTCCGTTTCATATGTGGGCACCTGACGTATATCAAGGTGCGGCGACGCCTGTTGTTTCTTTTTTAAGCGTCGTCTCTAAAACAGCTGGATTTGTCATCGTCTTGCGTGTCATCGTTTCCGTCTTTGCGCAAACGCCAACAGGAAGCTCGGCTTCGATGCTCATGACGCTTGCGCCATATATCGCCTTTTTAGCAGGAGCAACGATGATCATCGGCAATACGATGGCGCTTCGGCAACGAAACGTTAAGCGCATGCTAGCATATTCGAGCATCGCACATGCTGGATACGTGTTAGTTGCTTTCGCAAGCTTATCGATGTTTATGTTTGAAGCGATTTGGTTTTACTTGTTTGCGTACGTATTCATGACGATCGGGGCGTTTGCGATTTTGCAAGTCGTTTCTCAACATCATGATGACGAAGACATTAGCATATTTGCTGGCTTGTATCGGCGCTCGCCGTTCATGGCGGTAGCGATGACGATCTTTTTACTATCGCTTGCAGGCATTCCTGGGACAGCGGGGTTTATCGGAAAAATGAACATTTTCCTCGGCGCATTTGTCGTTGAACCCGCTCATTACGTGCTTGCATCAATCATGGTAGTGACAACCGTCATTTCGTACGTATATTACTTTGGCATTTTCGTGCAAATGTTTTTCCGACCTGTCGAACATACGCATCGATTACAATGGCCGCCTGGTGTCATTGCTGTTGTTGTCATTTGTATCATCGGTACGGTGTTGTTAGGGGTATTTCCAAACATCGCCTACGATTGGCTTGCGCCATTTGAACATTTTAGCGATTTTCTTCAGTAAGACGTATAATGGAAGGGGTGTACCCTTCCATTTTTTTATGTGAGGAGAGATAAAGATGGAAACATTCGGACAAGAAGCGTTAATTAGTTTATTATCGCATGTATTTTTTATTACGGTGACGTGGTGGACGTTGCAAGCTGTTCGACTGGAAGTAATTTTTAAACCGAATCGCATCGTTCAAGCGCGCGTCTTTTACATTTTAATAACGATTGCGATCGGCTCGTTAGTGAGCAATTTCTTTTTAGATTATTTACGTTGGTCACGCCAATTGCCATTTTTACTTTAAGCGCGAGCGTTGTCGATTTTTTTCACGTATGTTCCCTTCCGATCTGGCAACAATAAAAGCTAAGGAGAGGAAGGGAAAAGAGATGAGAAAAAGATGGTTGGCACTCGTTATTTTTTGTTTGTTATTAAGTGGTTATCGGATGTATGATGATGAACGTGTCGAAAGAGAAATAACGAAAATAAACGACATGCTCGGCGTATTTGAAGCCCATCATATTCACCCCAAACGATGGAACGTCTACGCCAAAGAGCAAGTGCTTACAAAAGACCCTCACAACTGGATCCAACAATACGTGAGAACATGGTCCTCTTTCCATTGGACAGTTGAACCGCACAAGATGATTGGCAAACGTGAAACCTCCGCTTACGTTGAAACGATTCAACTCATCACGGTCGCTCATCATCCAGCAGTCATTATTTTATACGAAGCAACCGGTTCAACGTGGAATAAACAACTCGAACGCACGCTCGTCCGACAAACGACAAAATTATTCGTAAAACCTACATTTTTCACTTGTATTACAGGGGAATTCGATGGTAAGATGAAAGGTGTTTTGTTTGACAAGGCGGTTCGCTTGCTTGCTTCCTTTCAAGCGCAACCGATTGAATCATTACGTGAAGAGACATTTGTCTCCGTCTCAGCATATACTGAGCAGTGGAAGACATCACTTTCTGTCGGACAACAACAAATGAATCTTCAACTGGCGTTACGACAAAACGGATTGGGCGCGCGAACGACCGTTGTCATTGGCACCCCAATCATAACAGCTGAATATTAATATAGAGACTTTGGACGCGGAGGGGAATGCCTTGGAAAAAATCATCGTCCGCGGCGGGAAGCGGTTGAGCGGCACAGTGAAAGTGGAAGGTGCGAAAAACGCTGTGTTGCCTGTCATCGCCGCAACATTATTAGCGAGTGAAGGAAAAAGCGTCATTTACGATGTACCTGAACTCTCCGATGTATATACGATTAGCGAAGTGTTACGTCACTTACAAGCAGACGTGACGGTTGGCAAAAACACCATCGTCGTCGATGCATCTGGAGAGCTAAGTATTGAAGCTCCATTTGAATATGTACGAAAAATGAGAGCATCTGTATTAGTAATGGGTCCATTGCTTGCGCGCAAAGGTCGCGCACGTGTCGCACTACCGGGTGGCTGTGCGATCGGGTCAAGACCAATTGACCAACATTTAAAAGGATTTGAAGCGATGGGTGCGACGGTGAAAATCGGCAACGGTTTCATCGACGCTGAAGTGGACGGAAAATTGCGCGGGGCAAAAATTTATTTAGATTTCCCAAGTGTCGGTGCGACAGAAAACATTATGATGGCTGCCGTTTTGGCAGAAGGAACAACAATTATTGAAAACTGCGCAAAAGAACCAGAAATTGTTGATTTAGCGAACTTTTTAAATGCGATGGGCGCAAAAGTGCGCGGTGCAGGAACAGGCACGATTCGCATTGAAGGTGTTACTACATTATATGGTGCACAACATACCGTTATTCCTGATCGCATTGAAGCAGGAACATTTATGATTGCCGCTGCGATTACAGGAGGAAACGTCCTCGTACAAGGTGCGGTGCCAGAACATTTAACGTCGTTGATCGCCAAACTTGAGGAAATGGGTGTCACCATTATTGAAGAAGACAGCGGTTTGCGCGTCATTGCTCCTGACAAGCTAAAAGCGGTCGATGTAAAAACGATGCCACATCCCGGTTTTCCAACGGATATGCAGTCGCAAATGATGGCGCTGCTTATGAAAGCGGAAGGCACAAGCATGGTGACAGAAACAGTATTTGAAAACCGCTTTATGCACGTTGAAGAATTTCGTCGCATGAACGCGGATGTGAAGATTGAAGGCCGTTCGGTCATCATTAACGGTCCGTGCAGCTTGCAAGGGGCAGAAGTGGCGGCAACGGACTTGCGTGCTGCGGCAGCGCTTATTTTAGCTGGATTAGTGGCAGAAGGATATACGCGTGTAACTGAGCTGAAACATTTAGATCGCGGTTACGTTCGCTTCCATGAGAAGTTAGCTGCTTTAGGGGCGGATATTGAACGTGTACGCGAACATGTCGACACGGTAGAAAAACAAGTGACAGATATTGGATAACTTTGAGAAAACGACCGTTTGCGAAAAGCTAATGGTCGTTTTTGCATATATGCTTGTCCTCCTGCATACAGTTTAATAATGATAAAGGGGGGATGGCATTTGCGACAATGGATGATTGCGACCGTTGCGTTATTTACACTTATGTTACTTATTCCTGCATTAGTCGTTTTAGCGTTTGGGGAAAAGGAAGACACACCCCTTCCGGCCGAACCGCAGCCCGTTCAAGCGCGCGACGAACCGATCGTGGAAGTGGCAGTGTACAGAAGTAAAGAAAAAAAGGTCGAACGGCTTCCGCTTGAGCAATATGTCGTTGGCGTTGTAGCGGCAGAAATGCCAGCGGAATTTGAAATGGAAGCGTTAAAAGCTCAAGCGCTTACCGCTAGAACGTATATCGTTAAACAGCTGATGCATAACCAACCCATTCAACTGCCTGAAGGAGCGAACGTGACTGATACGGTTATGCATCAAGTGTATTATAACGACGAGCAGTTGAAGGAACGATGGGGAATCAGTTACGAATGGAAAATAAAGAAAATTAAAGAAGCGGTCGAGGCGACGCGCGGACAAATTTTAACGTACAACAATGAGCCGATTGAAGCCGCGTTTTTTTCCACAAGCAACGGCTATACGGAAAATTCAGAAGCGTATTGGCAAAACGCTTTCCCTTATTTAACGAGCGTGGAGAGCCCGTGGGATGCACAGTCGCCAAAATTTTACGAACAAGTGACGCTATCTGTGCGCGAATTTGAACAGCGGCTCGGTGTAAAATTGCCAAAAGACGGATCAGTCGGCAAAGTGCTCGCGCGCACGCCGGGAAAACGGGTCGCTCTTGTCGATATTAATGGAAAACAGCTGACCGGACGGGAAGTGCGCGAAAAGCTGCAATTAAAATCAACGGATTTTACATGGACAAGGCAAGGAAACAACATTGTCGTCACGACGAAAGGATACGGTCACGGCGTTGGGATGAGTCAATACGGGGCGAACTTTTTAGCAAAGCAAGGAAAAACGTATAAAGAAATTGTCCAATATTATTATCGCGGAGTACAAATTCACGATGTGTCACTTGTCGCTTCAAAATTTTGAAGCGGCAAATTTTTTTATTTTCTTGTGTATAAATGTTCTTCTTTCTGTTCACAATGGTTGCTGAGGTGATGAACATGAAAGAAGAAAACAAAAAAGTTTCAAAGTTGTTCCGTAAACGTTGGGTTGTTCCTTCGATTTATTTGTTAAGCGCAGCGCTCATTTTAACAGGTGTGCTTTGGTTCCAAAGCAAAACAAACGATATCGTGCAACCGCCTGTTGATGAAACAAAACCGGGCACAGCTGTAAACGAACAAGAATCTGTTCCTGTCCAACAAGCAGTTGAACAAATCGCGATGCCTGTCCTTGATCCAAACGCTGTCGAAATCGCAAAACCGTTTTACGACTTTAATGCATCAGCCGAAGAACAAGAAGCTGCTCTCGTCTCTTATAATGATGAATATTATCCGAACAAAGGTGTCGACATCGCGATGAAAAACGGCGAAAGCTTTGATGTGACCGCATCGTTAAGCGGAACGGTCGTGAAAGCAGAAAAAGACCCGCTCTTTGGTTACGTCGTTCATATTCAACACGATCGTGGCGTTGTAACGATATATCAATCATTAAAAGACGTACAAGTGAAAGCAGGCGATACAGTAAAACAAGGACAAGTGATCGCAAAGGCCGGAACAAACGAGTTTAATAAAGAAGCAGGCGTCCACGTCCATTTTGAAATTCGGAAAGATGGGCAAGCTGTCAATCCGGTCGCTTACTTCGATCAACCGCTTAGCGCATTAGAAACGAAAGAACAACAAACGGAACAACAAGAAACAAATCAAAACAAAACAGATGAACAAGAAAGCGATCCGTCAAGCACTGTTCCAGATGCTTCGATCGGAATGGCAAGAACATGAACAGATGGGCAAAATGCTCATCTGTTCGCTTTTTTATGGAATATATTTTCTCCTTCCCTAATACACTATTACAAACTTGAACAACGAGGGTGTTTGAGGTGAGATGAACGATTAATAGATGAGATTGACGATTTCGTTATGAACGAGTAAACGCCACTGCGATAAACGCCTTATACGTCTCATTTCACACTTCTCACATCCAACTTAGGGAGGGCGAGCAGTGTGCACGATTACATCAAAGAGCGTACAATCAAGATTGGCAAGTATATCGTGGAGACGAGAAAAACCGTTCGCGTCATCGCGAAAGAGTTCGGTGTATCCAAAAGCACCGTGCATAAAGACTTAACGGAACGGCTCCCGGAAATTAACCCCGAATTAGCGAATGAAGTAAAAGAAATTTTAGATTACCATAAATCCATTCGCCATTTGCGTGGAGGAGAAGCGACGAAGAAAAAGTATAAAAAAGAAACGGAGCAAGCGACGTAAATTTGTTGTTCCCCTTGTCAAAAATATTCTCTTTTTTTCGTCATCGTTGTGGTAGAATATTTTATTAGGAGAAATGGCAAGGAGGAACATACATGTTTTTAGCAAGAGATATCGGCATCGATCTCGGCACGGCGAACGTGTTGATTTATGTGAAAGGAAAAGGCATTGTATTAAACGAACCTTCTGTGGTAGCGATTGATCAACATACGAAGCGGGTGTTAGCGGTAGGGGAAGAAGCGCGGCGCATGGTCGGACGTACGCCTGGGCATATTGTTGCCATCCGTCCGTTAAAAGATGGTGTCATTGCGGATTTTGAAATTACAGAAGCGATGCTGAAACATTTTTTAAGCAAACTTAACTTAAAAGGATGGTTTGCGAAACCGCGCATTTTAATTTGTTGCCCAACAAACATTACATCGGTAGAACGGAAAGCGATTAAAGAAGCAGCAGAAAAAAGTGGCGGCAAAAAAGTGTACTTAGAAGAAGAGCCGAAAGTGGCCGCGATCGGTGCAGGAATGGATATTTTCCAACCTTCTGGAAACATGGTCATCGACATCGGTGGCGGCACGACGGACGTTGCTGTTTTATCGATGGGTGATATCGTCACATCTGCATCGATTAAAGTAGCGGGCGATAAATTTGATCAAGAAATTTTAAGTTATATTAAACGAGAATATAAACTATTAATCGGTGAGCGAACAGCGGAAGAAATTAAAATAAACATCGCTACGGTATTCCCGAACGCTCGCGATGAAGCGATGGACATTCGCGGTCGCGATTTAGTGACAGGGTTGCCACGAACGGTTACGATTCGTTCTGGCGAGATTGAAAAAGCGCTACGCGAAACGGTATATACGATCGTCCAAACGGCAAAAAGCGTCCTTGAGCGCACACCGCCGGAATTATCGGCAGACATTATCGACCGCGGCATTTTCTTGACAGGCGGCGGGGCGTTGCTTCACGGCATCGATCAACTGCTTGCGCAAGAGCTGAAAGTGCCTGTCTTTATCGCGGAAAATCCGATGGATTGCGTGGCGATCGGCACAGGTTTAATGCTTGATAACATTGACAAAGCTCCGTATCGTCAACCTGTATAGGTGCCATTGGGAAATGGTACCTATTCGCTTTTTTCCCCTTTTTCTTTTATAATGGAAGTAGTGTAAAAACGATTGGGGAGGACGTTTTATGTTTCGCGGACTATATACAGCTGCTTCAGGCATGCTTTCTCAACAGCGTCGCATTGAAATGATAACGAACAATATCGCAAACGCCAATACGCCAGGCTACAAAGCCGATCAAGCGTCATTAAGAGCTTTTCCAGATATGCTCATGCATCGTATTCAACAAATGACGATTCCGACTGAAAAAAAACCGACGTGGCGTGATCGTACATATATCGGTCCGTTATCGACAGGTGTGTACGTGCAAGAGCTTGTGCCAAACTTTACTCAAGGGGATATACGCGAAACAGGCAATAACACCGATATCGCGATCGTTGATGGGACAGGCACATCGTTTTTTATCGTACAAAATGAATCAGGCGACGTTCGTTATACGCGGAATGGTCATTTCACCATAGATGCAGACGGGTTTTTAACGACGACGGACGGCTTTTACGTGCTTGATGAAAGCGGTAACCGCATTCAAGTAGGCGATGAGCAGTTTACAGTACGTGAAGACGGCACGATCACAAAAGGCGAAGAAACGATCGCGCGCCTTGGCATCGCTTATGCGGCAAACGTTCAATCGCTTGCGAAAGAAGGAAACGGTTTATTCCGAGCAGAAGGGGAGCTTCCGCTTGCTGAGACGTATACGATTCGCCAACAATATATTGAGCGCTCGAACGTCGATTTGTCTCGCGCGATGACAGATATGCTTTCAGCTTACCGAGCGTTTGAGGCGAACCAAAAAATTTTACAAGCGTACGATAAAAGTATGGACAAAGCAGCCAACGAAATTGGTCGCTTAAAGTAGGAGGATACGTATGTTGCGCTCAATGATTACTGCCGCCAATACAATGAACCAACTACAACAACAGCTTGACGTCATTAGCCATAATATTGCAAACGTCAATACGACTGGATTTAAAAAGCGCGATGCCGTATTTGGCGAACTGCTTGCTCAACAATTTCAAAACTTGCCAAAAACAGACGAAGCACCACGCTTCACGCCTGACGGTCTTCGCCTTGGCGTCGGAGCGAAAATAGCATCGACACATATGCAAATGAAACAAGGGCTCGTTGTGAAAACAGATCGCCCGCTCGATCTCGCCTTCACAAAAGAAGGACAGTTTTTTCGCATTTTTGTCGATGGTGGGATTCAATATACGCGCGATGGTGCGTTTTACCTTAGTCCGTCCGCGAACAATCCAGATGAACTGATGCTTGTAACAGCAGATGGTTATGCGGTGCTCGATGAAAACGATGAACCGATTACCGTGCGCGAAGGGTTTAAAAATATTCAAGTCAATCAAAACGGCACGATGCAATTCATTGCGCCAAACGGAAACGTAATGCAGACGGTAAACATTGGTGTTTCATATGTGACACGTCCGCAGCTCATGCAAGCGCTCGGCGAAAACCGATTTGCTTTCCCAGCTGATGTAAGTGCGCCGAATGCGGTCGTCAATTTAGCTAACAACAACCGTACCTCGATCTCGATGCAACAATATGCCCTTGAACAATCGAACGTGGAACTACCGAAAGAAATGAGCGAACTGATGATCACTCAACGGTCATATCAGTTTAATGCTCGGGCGATTACATTATCGGATCAAATGATGGGGCTGATTAACGGTATTCGTTCATAGAGAGGGAAGAAGATGGAGGAAAAACAAAAACGTTCACTTCGTCGTCCGCGCCGTCGCCTCATTCCGATTTGGCTTCGCCTCATCATTGTGGTTGCTCTCGTGGTGCTAAGCGGGGCGATCGGGGCGATGATCGGTTACGGTGTGATCGGCGGCGGCAAGCCGTTGGACGCACTAAAACCAACAACATGGCAACATATTATCGATTTAATCGAAAAACAGTAGTGGACAGACCACTGAAAAACATGATACATTGAAAGCAAACGACGGAAGGGAGATCCTTCCGTTTTTTTATAAAGGAGGAATCACATATGCTTGATATGCAACAAATTCAACAAATTATCCCACATCGCTATCCATTTTTACTCGTTGATCGCATCGTTGAAGTGGAAGAAGGAAAGCGAGCCGTCGGCATTAAAAACGTCAGTGCAAACGAGCATTTTTTTGTCGGTCATTTTCCTGAATATGCTGTGATGCCGGGCGTATTAATTGTTGAAGCGCTCGCACAAGTTGGGGCTGTCGCGATGTTAATGAAGGAAGAAAATCGCGGCCGTCTCGCCTTTTTCACAGGCATCGACAACTGCCGATTTAAAAAGCAAGTGAAACCGGGCGATCAACTTCGTTTAGAAGTCGAAATGATTCGCTTTAAAGGCGCCATCGGCAAAGGAAAGGGCATCGCCACAGTCGATGGCGAACTCGTTTGCGAAACAGAAATCATGTTTGCGCTTGGAGAAAAATAATGTATAACCGGTCCCCTTTCTGGACATGTTATAAGTGATTACATACATGACAGAAAGGAGAACAACGATGAAAACAAAATGGCTATTTAAACTACTTAGCGCGCTCATTGCCATCATGGTTGTGACCGGTTGTAACAATGACGATACAGATAACGACATGAACAACCAAGAAGAAATGCAGCCAGGCGAAGACACAAATGAAGGTGTCGGCGACGATGAAAACGATGCGGTCCCAGATGAAGAAGACGCTGTTGAAGACGCTGAAGATATGAACGATGCAGACAATACGGACGAATAAGCGCAAGAGATTTCCTCTTGCGTTTTTTTATTCCCTCCCTTCCTATAACATCTAGCAAAGTTATAAAAAAACTTTGTCAACACACGTTTCTTTATGATACATTAACGGTTGACGATAATGATATGGAGGGTTTTTATATATGTTAAAACAGCTTCCTCATCGCATGAAAATGAACATGACGCTGTCGATTAAAAAAGTATTTGAACGATATATGGAAACAATCGGTTGGGATGAAACGAAATACGATGCGGCAACATTGATGGAACAGTGGCGCCATTATTTGTACAATAAAGCAACATGGTTTGCAGAATTAGACGATGCGATCAAAACAAACCCACAATTTCATGAACAGCTCGCTGCGCGCATTAACGAAATTATCGACCAACTCGTCAACGAACCTCCAACAGACGAACAAATCGCAGAAATTAACCGTCTCGTTGAACGGCTCGGCATCGACGATTTCCCTTACGGCTGCAAGTTAGAAGCAAAATATCATATCGAACGTCTCCAACAAGAATTAAAAAAAAAGAAAAGCTAACGAAACGAGCGAGCGAAAAGCAACGAAAACTAGCAGAAATTTTATATTATCAAGCATATGACCGTCCGCTCCCAGATCGAGAATATACCGTTGCTGAAGTGAATGATATCATCGCACAAGCAAAACGAATCATTGGAGAAGAAGGACATAACGAAGAAACGATTCATTAACCGGCAGAACATGGCACTGTCGGTTTTCTTTTTGTTAAAAATTAATAAATATACTATATAAAAGAATTTTTTGTTGTTATAATAAACCTAGTGAATGGTTTTGTCGGAAATATGTGTATGATAGCATCTTACTGTTATCAATGGAGTCACTCGGTCGTGCTGTGGTGGGGACAACGATGTGCCGAGCACCTCAGACGCTTGTCTTCAATGGTGCGGTGTGAGGACGGGGAATGCCAACCTTGTTTTTATTTCTGTCTCTTTTTGAGCGTGTTATAAGGATAAATGGCTACGAAACGATTTGCAGCTTATGAAAGAATCCACCCATTTAATCATGTTGCATTTAAAGGTAAAAACATGATGTGTTGCTCGATTGGATCATAGAACATGAAAAAGAAATGTTCAACTTAATGTCTAACTGGCTAACTCTCAACGGGGGCTATTTTTTGTACATCGACGTATATGTTGTGCATATATAACATGTACGTGGGTGTACAGTTTAGAAAGCGAGGGATCTATGTGAAAAAGGTGCGAAAAGCAATCATCCCAGCTGCCGGGCTTGGAACAAGATTTTTACCTGCGACAAAAGCGATGCCGAAGGAAATGCTTCCGATCGTCGACAAACCGACGATTCAATACATCGTTGAAGAAGCGATTGAATCAGGCATTGAAGATATTATTATCGTCACAGGAAAAGGAAAACGCGCCATCGAGGATCATTTTGATCATGCATTTGAACTAGAACAAGCATTATTAAAAAGCAATAAGCATGACTTGCTAGAAAAAGTAAAAGAACCGTCCAAAGTTGACATTCACTACATTCGTCAAAAAGAGCCGAAAGGACTTGGCCATGCGGTTTGGTGCGCACGCAAATTCATCGGAGACGAACCATTCGCTGTCCTATTAGGCGACGACATCGTCCAAGCAGAAAAACCTTGTTTAAAACAGCTGATGGACGAATTTGAACGAACACATAGCTCCATCATCGGAGTGAAACAAGTCAGAGATGACGAAACACATCGCTACGGCATCATCGACCCACTCGACAAAAAAGGCCGCCGCTATCAAGTGAAACAATTCGTCGAAAAACCAGCACCAGGCACCGCACCGTCCAACTTAGCCATCATGGGACGATACATACTTACGCCTGAAATTTTCATGTTTCTCGACAAACAAGAAACAGGCGCAGGCGGTGAAATTCAACTAACCGATGCGATTCAACAACTAAACGAAATTCAAAGAGTGTTTGCGTACGAGTTCGAAGGCAAGCGATATGATGTCGGGGAGAAGCTAGGATTTATCCAGACGACGGTGGAGTTTGCGATGCAAGATGAGGAGTTGAAAAAACAGCTTATTCCATTTATCGAGAACATATTAAAAGAAGCAAAAGTGACTGAATGAAGGGGGATGAAGGAAGTTGGCTCAATCAGGCAATACTGCCAGTATACAAGTCCAACAAAGATATACACAACAAGTACTCATTAACGAGAGAAAAAGCTACTTAATCACCAAGCGAATGATGGACATTATAGGAGCTTTGATCGGCTTAATTGCCTTATCATGGCTCTTTTTTCTTGTAGCCGTTTTAATCAAATTAGAAGATCGAAAAGGCCCTGTCTTTTTTAAACAAGTTCGTGTAGGGAAAGACGGAAAAGAATTTTACATGTACAAATTTCGCTCAATGGTGACAGATGCGGAGGAAAAGTTACAGGAATTGTTGAAGTACAACGAAGTGTCCGGCGCGATGTTCAAAATGAAAAACGATCCGCGCGTTACGAAAATCGGAAAATTTATTCGCAAAACAAGCATTGACGAACTGCCACAATTATGGAATGTATTAAAAGGGGAAATGAGTCTTGTCGGTCCACGCCCACCGTTGCCAAGAGAAGTAGCGCAGTATACGGAATACGACAAACAGCGATTTCTTGTGACCCCAGGGTGTACAGGGTTGTGGCAGGTGAGTGGGAGAAATGACTTAGGGTTTCGTGATATGGTTGAGTTAGATTTACAATATATCCGTGAACGCTCATTCTTATATGATTTAAAGATTATTGTTAAGACAATCGTAATAATGATTAAGCCGAATGTAACTATTCAGCCACATCATAAAGTGAGCTGAATATTTTTTGCTTTTCCTGTCTATGATGTGAATATTGATAGACAAGGAGGTGAATCACATGTTGACGGTACAACAAGCTGTATTTACAGTTGAGGGCTTAATCGGCAAAGTCCAACAACAAAAACAGCTCATTCATCAACTCATTCAAGAAAATGAACATTTGCGTCAAGAAAACAAACAGCTACGCAAAGAAAATGAACAACTCAAGCATCGCGTTCAAGAGCTGGAAGCACGCACGAAAAAAAACAGCTCCAATAGCCATTTGCCCCCATCTTCTGACCGTTTTGAGAAAAAGCGTTCCTCCCGCGAGCCGTCTGGCAAAAAGCCCGGTGGGCAAGAGGGACATGAGGGGACGACGCTCCGTCAAGTGGAACATCCACATCATCGTGTCGTCCATCGCGTACATACGTGTCAAGGATGTGGGGCTTCTTTGCGTGACGTCAAACCGTTCAAAGTCGATGTCCGTCAAGTGTTTGATCTGCCTCCCGTGTCGATTGAAGTGACACAACATGAGCGTGAAGTGAAATCATGTCCGCATTGTCGATGCGTGCAACAAGCGGAGTTTCCACCACATGTCACGAATCATGTGCAATACGGTCCACGTCTTACTGCGCTCGTTGTTTATTTGCATCATATCCAATTGATCCCTTACAAGCGTTTAAGTGATACAATCGAAGCGTTATATCAACACTCGGTTAGTACAGGAACCCTTGCCAATATGGTGAAACGAGGACGCGAAGCGCTGGAATCCAATATGGACATGATCGAAGACGCCTTACTTGACTCTAACATCTTGCATGTCGATGAAACGAGTTTGCGCATCAATGGTAAACTCGCATGGGTGCATGTCGCATGTACGTCGACATATACGTACTTGGCTTTTCACGCTTCTCGTGGAAAGAAAGCAACGGATGAGATCGGGATTCTTCCACAATACAAAGGGACGATGATGCATGATGCATTCGGTACGTATCCGAGATACACGAAAGCCACACATGCTCTTTGCCATGCCCATCATTTACGTGAGCTAAAAGGCTTCATCGAACAAGGCCATACATGGGCATCGCGCATGACCACGTTTCTGTTAGCCGCCAAACAGGCAGTCGAAGCGCATCACGGTGCACTTTCCGAAGAAGAAGCGAAACGATGGGAACGAGTGTATGATCGTATCCTAGCGAAAGCACAGCACCGATTGGAAACGATGACACCTCTTCCGAAAAAAGCACTCGCTTTTATTCGACGGCTTCAAAAACGAAAGGAAGAAGCGCTGCGTTTCTTATGTGAAGTGCATGTTCCCTTTGACAATAACCAAGCCGAGCGAGATCTTCGCATGGTCAAAGTCAAAGAGAACATCTCGGGTACATTTCGTGACGAAACGTTCGCGCAGTCGTTTTGCATCGCAAGAAGCATCGTTTCCACACTTACGAAACACGAAAAAAACGTGTGGGACTCGTTGTGTCTTCTGTTGGCAGGCGAAACGATCGA
The DNA here is from genome assembly GCF_001187595.1 of Anoxybacillus gonensis. GTDB lineage: Bacteria > Bacillota > Bacilli > Bacillales > Anoxybacillaceae > Anoxybacillus > Anoxybacillus gonensis. The sequence continues at coordinate 2,618,876 of NZ_CP012152.1, read as the reverse complement.
TCGAGTTCTTTCCGCTACCTAGGGCATTTTCTATGACCGAAATGCCCTATTTGTGCTGGGCTTTTTTATACACTAGCACGGGGGTGAATAGTTACTTAGCGACGTGGTGCTTAATTTGCTCAAGTACAGTTATTATTTAATCCACTCTAAAAATTCGAGTCTGTTGCCAAAAGGATCATTGGCATAAAAACGATTTGCTCCTTCTAGCGGTTCATCTTCCTTTACTGCAATCCCCTTCTCAATTAAGTGGTCACGCAATACAGCAAGATTTTTTACATGAAAGGCTGGGTGTGCTTTTTTAGCAGGTTGAAAATCATCTTGTACACCAATATGTAGCTGATGACTCCCACATTGAAACCATACTCCACCTCGCTTTTGTAAGTTCTCAGGTTTTGGGATCTCTTTCATTCCTAAAATTTTTCCGTAAAACTCACGTGCTTTTTCTTCACAACCTTTAGGAGCAGCAACTTGAACATGATCAATTTCTAAGAAAGTAAAGTTCATGTATATTCCTGTTAAAGCCGATGATAAAATCCCCAATATAGCCGGAATAAAATTCCCCACTTACAATAGAACCATAGTGTCAATGAGAGGAGCTATGGTTCATGATTACGAGAGGGGAATTTTTTATGATCAAAGAGATGTATGAAAGGGGAATGAGTATTTCCGATATTGCGAGGGAATTGGGGATCGATCGGAAAACCGTCCGAAAATATATTCACTCCCCCAATCCTCCTTCCAAATCCAAGCGAAAACAAAGAAAAAGCAAGTTAGATCCATTTAAACCGTATCTTCAAAAACGGATGTTAGAAGATGGGGTGTTTAATAGCGAAAAGTTGTTTTTTGAAATTCGACAACAGGGCTATACGGGAGGAAAGACGATTTTAAAAGACTATATGAAACCTTTCCGAGAGACGGCGAAAAAGAAATACACCGTTCGCTATGAAACGCTTCCTGGCGAACAAATGCAAATCGATTGGAAAGAAGTTGGGGAGGTCGTGATCGAAGGGAAAAAAGTCAAGTTATCGCTATTTGTGGCCACGTTAGGCTATTCGCGGATGAAATACGCGGTATTTACGACCAGCCAGGACCAGGAGCACTTAATGGAATGCCTGATTCAGAGCTTCAAGTACTTTGGTGGGGTTCCGAAGAAGGTGTTATTTGACAATATGAAGACCGTTACAGACGGGCGAGAACAAGGAGTGGTGAAATGGAATAAGCGATTTTCTGAATTTGCGAGTTACTACGGATTTATTCCAAAAGTATGCCGGCCCTACCGGGCCCAGACAAAGGGAAAAGTCGAACGAGCCATTCAGTATATTATGGATCACTTCTATGTAGGAACATCGTTTGAAAGCATCGAAGAATTAAATTTCCTTTTACATCGTTGGCTCGATCAAGTGGCGAATCGGAAGCCAAACGCCACTACCGGTATTTCTCCGCAAGAGCGTTGGGCCGAGGAGTCACTCAAACCTCTCCCGTTGAAAGATTACGATACGAGCTATCTTTCCTATCGGAAAGTGCATTGGGATGGCAGTTTCTCGTATAAAGGGGAGCAATGGCTCTTATCGGCGGAGTATGCAGGCAAAGAAATTCTAGTGAAGGAGCGATTAAATGGAGATATTCGATTGTACTTTCGAGGGAAGGAGATTTCTCACGTGGACCAACAGAAAAAAGTGATTTCATTCGCTGAAAAAATAAAAAAGAAACAGACAGAAATGGCCGCCACCATTTCGCCTGTTTCGATGGAAGTGGATACTCGTCCATTGTCCGTTTATGACGCATTCCTGCGAGGGGAAAGCTCATGAAAGAACGCATACACGAGTATTGCCACCAACTCCATTTGCCTGTCATGGCGGAGCGATGGTCCGCCATGGCAGAATACGCCTCTACTCATAATATATCATATTCAGAGTTTTTATTCCGCTTATTAGAGGCAGAAATCGTCGAAAAACAGGCACGATCGATCCAAACGCTCATCAAGCTGTCCAAACTGCCGTATCGCAAGACGATCGATACGTTTGATTTTACCGCGCAGCCTTCGGTGGATGAGCGCCGGATTCGAGAGCTGCTTACGTTGTCCTTTATTGACCGGAAAGAAAATATCCTCTTTCTCGGTCCACCGGGGATTGGAAAGACACATCTGGCCATTTCGATTGGAATGGAGGCGATCGCAAGAGGGTATAAAACGTATTTTATTACCGCTCACGATTTGGTCAATCAGTTAAGAAGAGCCGACCAGGAAGGAAAGTTGGAGAAAAAGCTTCGTGTCTTTGTGAAGCCAACCGTTCTCATTATTGATGAAATGGGGTACCTAAAACTGGACCCGAACAGCGCTCATTACTTATTTCAAGTGATCGCTCGTCGGTACGAGCATGCCCCGATTATCCTCACCTCCAACAAAAGCTTCGGGGAATGGGGAGAAATCGTGGGAGACTCGGTTTTGGCGACAGCGATGTTAGATCGATTACTGCATCATTCCATCATTTTCAACCTAAAGGGGGAAAGCTATCGATTACGGGAAAAGAGGATCCAACAAGAAAAACAGAAGGATCAATGAAAGGTCCTTCTGGGGAATTTTAAACCGGCGATTTTGGGGAAAAAATAATCGGCCTTGACAATTCCTCCTCAGTAAATATATTAAATTAAGTTAAAATAATTTATTTTAATTTATTTTAATTTATTGAACATGTTTGTCGCGCAAGAACAGTATATGCTTTGCAGCGAATGACAATTATGTTATCACTCTAATTTAAAGTTTGAACAACAGTGAAAAATGATACTCTTTCATAGAACAAATTTACTGAGAACACGGTTATTTGAAGTAACAGTTCAATCCTTAGTAATGTCGTCACGAACTAGAAGATATAGTGAATAGGATTGAATGAATGATTTTAACGGTATTTTCAAGCTAAATGATAGAATAAATTTCTATTCTATACTTATTATAACTTATAAACAGAAATTTTCAATTATTAAAAATTTAATATAATATTGACAATATAATAATTTTTTATAAAATAAAAGTAGAGGTTTGCAATATTTTATTGCAACACCTTATTTTGGGGTAACTATTCAGCCACATCATAAAGTGAGCTGAATATTTTTTTCTTTCCTTGTCTATGATGTGAATATTGATAGACAAGGAGGTGAATCGCATGTTGACGGTACAACAAGCTGTATTTACAGTTGAGAGCTTAATGGGCAAAGTCCAACAACAAAAACAGCTCATTCATCAACTCATTCAAGAAAATGAACATTTGCGTCAAGAAAACAAACAGCTACGTAAAGAAAATGAACAACTGACATATCGCGTTCAAGAGCTGGAAGCACGCACGAAAAAAAACAGCTCTAATAGCCATCTGCCCCCATCTTCTGACCGTTTCGAGAAAAAGCGCTCCTCTCGTGAACCGTCTGGCAAAAAGCCTGGCGGACAGGAGGGACATGAGGGAACGACGCTCTGTCAAGTGGAACATCCACACCATCGTGTCGTTCATCGCGTCCATACGTGTCAAGGATGTGGGGCTTCTTTACGTGACGTAAAACCGTTCAAAGTCGATGTCCGTCAAGTGTTTGATCTGCCTCCCGTGACGATGGAAGTCACACAACATGAACGCGAAGTGAAATCATGCCCGCACTGTCGGTGCGTACAACAAGCCGAGTTCCCATCACACGTCACCAATCATGTGCAATATGGTCCACGGCTCACGGCGCTTGTCGTGTATTTATACAATATACAAATGATTCCATATCAACGTTTACGTGACATGATGGAAGAGTTATATCAACATCCGATCAGCACAGGAACACTTGTCAATATGGTCAAACGAGGACGCGAAGCACTCGAACCAAACATGGACATCATCGAGGAAGCATTGCTTCCATCGGATATCTTGCATGTGGATGAAACGAGCTTGCGGATCGATGGCAAACAGGCCTGGGTTCATGTCGCCTGTACATCTGCATATACATACTTAGCTCCTCACGCTTCTCGTGGAAAGAAAGCAACCGATGAAATCGGGATTCTTCCACAATATAAAGGAACGATGATGCATGATGCATTCGGTACGTATCCCAGATACACCGAAGCCACGCATGCCCTTTGTCATGCCCATCATTTACGTGACTTGAAAGGGTTCATCGAACAAGGGCATACATGGGCAAAACGGATGACCACGTTTCTATTATCCGCCAAACAAGTGGTCGAACAACATAGTGGCTTTCTTCCTGAAGAAGAAGCGAAACGTTGGGAGCGCGTGTATGATCGCATACTCGCGAAAGCGCAACATCGGTTGGAAGGGATGACACCGTTGCCAAAAAAAGCGCTCTCCTTCATTCGGCGACTTCAAAAACGGAAGGAAGAAGCGCTGCGCTTTTTGCGTGAAGCTCACGTTCCCTTTGACAACAACCAAGCCGAACGAGATCTTCGCATGGTCAAAGTCAAAGAGAACATCTCAGGGACGTTTCGTCAGGAAACGTTCGCGCAGTCGTTTTGCATCGCAAGAAGCATCGTTTCCACACTCACAAAGCACGAAAAAAACGTGTGGGACTCGTTGTGTCTTCTGTTGACAGGTGAAACGATAGATCGTGTTCTTTCCGCTACGTAGGGCATTTTCTATGACAGAAATGCCCTATTTGTGCTGGGCTTTTTACACACTAGCACGGGGGTGAATAGTTACCGGTTGTAAAACGCTTTCAATTTCATATATAATACAACTAAACCGGTTTATTTACTAAATCGATTTAGTAAAGGGGAATGAATACGGTGCGGAAAGTGACGATGGCGGACGTAGCAAAACTGGCGAATGTTTCAAAAAGTACAGTATCGCAATATTTAAATAAAAGATATGAATATATGAGCGAAGAAACGAAAAGGCGCATTGCGGAGGCAATTGAGGAATTACAATATCGCCCAAATGTTCTCGCCCGTAGTTTAAAACAAAAATCAACAGCGACGATTGGCGTCATTGTTTTCAACATTTTGCATATGTTAACGACGCAAGTGCTCCGTGCAATTGAGGATATGTGCCAACAACATGATTTCCATGTCATCGTTTGTAATACAGATGACGATCCTGAAAAAGAAAGAAAATATATTGATATGTTATGGGCGAAACAAGTGGATGGATTTATCATTTTCCCAACAGGAAAAAATGTAGAGTTGTATAAAAAAATGCAAGAAGCGCGCTTACCACTTGTGTTTGTGGACCGTACAGTTGCGGGGATCGATGCGGATTCGGTTTTGTTGCATAATGAGCGTGCTGTTCAGTTAGGTGTACAGTATCTCATTGAACAAGGGTATAAACATATTGGGCTTGTTGCACCGCCATTTGCTCCACACGTCATTCCACGTACAGAGCGTATCGAAGCTTTTCATCATGCGTTGCGTGATCACGGTGTTTCAGTGGAAAAAGAGTGGGTTATTACCGAGCATGTGAAGCGCATCCCGGAGCGATTAGAGGCTCTTTTTAACAGTAATAAACTGCCTGAGGCGATATTTGCGATAAATGACTTAACGTTAATGGAAGTATTAGCGTTCGTGAAAAAACACCAACTCGCCATTCCGAATGATCTAGCAGTCATAAGTATTGATGACGTTCCATTTGCATCGATTTATACCCCTTCGTTAACAACGATTGCACAGCCGACGTTTGAAATGGGAAAAATAGCGGCAGAACGGTTGTTTATGCAAATGAATGGTGAGACGTCTCCACAAATGTTTCGGCTTGCTCCAATGTTCATAGAAAGGGATTCAGCAAAGAAAAGAGGAGAAAAAAATGAGTCAAGTTGTCATCGGAGTTGATATTGGTACAACGAGTACAAAGGCTGTCATTTTTGACGAAGATGGAAGCATTCGCTCCATGCATGCGGTCGAATATCCGATGCTTCATCCGCAACCGGGATGGGCGGAACAAGACCCGCACGTTCTTTTTTCCGCGGTGATGCAAAGTATACAAGGAGCGATATACAAAGGACATGTTTCCGCAAAGCAAGTAAAGGCGATTGGATTTAGTGTCGCCATGCATTCAATTATGTTAGTAGATGAACACCACCGACCTTTGACGAACTGCATCATTTGGACAGACAACAGAAGTAGCGAACAAGCTGAACGGCTTCGAGCGAGTGAACAAGGGGTGGCGATGTATAAAAAAACGGGGACGCCGATTCATCCGATGTCACCGCTTGTGAAATTGATGTGGTTTAAAGAATGTGCGCCAGATGTATTCAAACGAGCATATAAGTTTATTTCCATTAAGGAGTATGTGTTATATCAATGGTTTCATCAGTATGTTGTTGATTATTCGATTGCTTCGGCCACCGGTTTGTTTTCCTTGCAAACATTTGATTGGGATGAAGAAATTTTAACGTTTCTCGGCATCGAGCGTAGTCAGTTGTCTTCTCTCGTTCCTACGACATATACGCTACAAGGAATGGATAAAAAATGGGCTGAACAGCTCGGTATTTCTTCTCGCACCCCTGTTGTCATTGGAGCGAGCGATGGCGTGCTTGCGAATGTCGGGGTAGGTGCCGTATTACCCCATGAGGCTGCTATTACGATTGGAACAAGCGGGGCGGTGCGAACGATTTCCCCTTTTCCAAAAACAGATGAACGAGGGCGGACGTTTTGTTATGTGTTGACAGAAAATGAATGGGTTGTTGGTGGACCGACAAATAATGGGGGGATTTTATTACGTTGGTTGCGTGATGAATTTGGGGCACAAGAAAAAGAAGTAGCAAAGCGGCTTGGAGTAGACCCATATGATTTATTGACACAATATGCCGCTCGTGTGCCTGCTGGATCGGAAGGATTGTTATTTTTGCCGTTTTTATCAGGGGAGCGAGCCCCGTATTGGGATGCGCATGCGCGTGGAACATTTTTTGGTATTCGTTTGCAGCATAAGCGCGAGCATTTTATTCGTTCAGTCATGGAAGGCGTTTGTATGAGCGTATTTTCGGTAGCACTTGCGGTCCGCGATGTCGTTGGGCCGTTATCGGAAATTCGAGTATCGGGTGGATTTGCGAAGTCGCCGTTTTGGCGTCAAATGTTGTGCGATATGATGGGAAAAGAGCTAATCGTCCCTGAAACGCATGAGGCATCGGCGCTAGGAGCAGCAGCATTAGCTCTTTACGCTCAAGGAGATATTTCGTCGCTACAAGAGGTGAAATCGTGGCTACGCATTTCTTCGTCTCATACACCAAATGAACAACATACAGCGATTTATGCGGAATTGTTTGACTTGTATACACGTCTATATATGCGATTAAAAGATGAATTTCAAATCATTTCTTCTTTTCAAAGTAAATATGTATAAACAAAGGGGGTGATTCACTGTATAACTAAACCGATTTAGTAATTGTAAGCGTTTACTTTAAAACAAGGGGGAGCGGAGTGCAATGACATCATCTTCATTAATTTTCATCGTTATCGCAGGGATTAGTTTATTGTTATTTCTTATTATTCGTTCAAAATTGCATGCATTTGTCGCTTTATTGTTAGTTAGTTTACTCGTCGGAGTGGCGGCTGGCATGCCTTTGAAAAGCGTCATTGAGTCCATCCAAAACGGAATGGGTGGGACACTTGGATTTGTCGCAGTTGTTGTCGGATTAGGCGCGATGTTTGGACAGATGCTCGAGGCGTCGGGAGGGGCTGAACGACTAGCCCAAACGTTAATGAAAAAGTTTGGCGAAGATAAAGCACAGTGGGCGCTTGGAATTACTGGGTTTTTAGTTGCGATCCCCGTATTTTTCGACGTTGGTTTTATTATTCTTGTACCCATTGTTTACGGTTTAGCGAAAAAGACAGGGCGCTCTCTTTTATATTACGGCATTCCTTTGCTTGCTGGTCTAGCGGTGACGCATAGTTTTATCCCGCCAACACCAGGGCCTATTGCGGTTGCGAATTTGATTGGCGCAGATTTAGGTTGGGTCATTTTATTTGGTTTTATTGCTGGTGTACCTGCAATGATGGTAGCAGGACCTTTGTTTGGGAAGTATATTGCTAAAAAAATCCATGCTTCTATCCCTTCTTATGTGGAATGGAAAGAGCATGATAACGAACGGGATTTACCTAGCTTTGGATTAATTGCGGTGATTATTCTCATTCCTTTGCTCCTTATTTTAATGAATACCGTTTCAGGGGTTGTTTTGCCAGAGAAAAATATGTTTCGATCGTTCTTTACGTTTTTAGGACATCCGTTTGTTGCCTTAACGATCGCTACATTATTAGCTTTCTATTTCTTAGGACGAAAGCGCGGTTTTTCAAAGCAACAAGTACAAGATATTGCGACAAAAGCGCTTGAACCGGCTGGAATTATTATTCTTGTCACAGGAGCTGGTGGAGTGTTCAAGCAAATTTTAGTCGATTCAGGTGTCGGTAAAGTGCTTGCAGATATGATGGCGACATCTACGTTACCTCCAATTGTGTTAGCTTTTATTATCGCTGCGCTCGTTCGTATTTCGCAAGGCTCAGCAACAGTAGCAATGGTCACATCCGCTGGATTAATGGCTCCATTTATTGAGACGCTTAACTTAACGGGTCCGATTTTAGGTTTAATTACAATTGCGATTGCAGCGGGAGCGACAATTCTTTCACATGTCAACGACTCAGGATTTTGGCTCGTCAATCGCTACTTTGGTTTAGAGGTGAAAGATACGCTAAAATCATGGACAGTGATGGAAACAATCATCGCTTTCGTCGGTTTTTCCGTTGTTTTTATTATTAGTTGGTTTGTATGATCGGATAAGAAAAGGGCCACTTCAATTTTAGCCATCCTTCTTTACAGGTGCTAACACATTTTTTGCGGGAAGCTTAATTAAAACATATCAAAATCGTTTCCTAACAGACGTTCATACGCGAGAGAGGACTGTCCTTCTTCAGCAGTCCTCTCGCATTTTCACACTACTTGAAGCGAATGGTCGCAAGTCGTTGGTTTACTTCTTCGATGTCAAAGCGCTCTGGATCAAAGTCGTCTCCGTACCATTCGTCATACCATTCCAAAAACTCTTGACGCTCTTGTTTTCGCGTATCGTCTTTCATCATATCGATCGCATCTTGGTAGCCCCAAACCCCACCAACATCTTCGGGAGGGCATGCTCGTGATCCTTTGATGCAAATCGGATGTGTTAACGGTTCGATTCGTTTTTCGATTTTCTCCAATGTAATGATATGATCCCAGTTATCCCCGAAGTCGTACGTATACAACACTTTTTGTTTCTCTTTACTTAAGTATTTTTTAATCGGTGTTTTTTGTGAATCGAGCTTGTCCTTCCAAAGAGTCATAAAGCGATCATCTGGATGTGGGACGTCAATGATCGCATCACTTGTTTCGAACTGATACAAATGGTAATTTCCCCATCCCATCGCCTCTTGAATAATGAGATGGAGCTGATCGAATGTTATGTCGCTTGGGACGAGCACACGTCGCCAAATCGGTGGACGAATACCGCGCAACTGGATTTTTAATTGATAAATTGTTTCGGCTTTCTTTACTTGTTCTAAAGTTCGTTCAATCTCATGGCGAAGCGAAGCGGGTAATGTTTCGTAATCTGATAACTTTGTAATCTTTTTTAATGTTTCCCATGCAGTTGGCATATGCTATTCCTCCTCTGTCCTTTTACTATAATCATAGACAAATGTTCACTTTCTTATAAGTAAAATGACTTACTTTCTAAAAAATATTTTTCAAAATAGCTGTGTCGTGCAAAAGTGTTCGCATTTGTGTAAACTGAAAAAAAAAAGACAGGCACGGAGGGTAGCAATGAACATTGTCGTCGTTGGAACAGGGTATGTTGGATTAGTAACAGGGGTAGCGCTTGCTCATGTGGGGCATCGGGTGACGTGTGTTGATGTTGATGAAGAAAAAGTAAATCGCATGCGACAAGGCATTTCTCCGATTTATGAGCCGGGGATTGAGCAGTTTATGAAAGAAAATATGGAAGCGAATCGGTTGTTTTTTACAACAGACGGTGCGAGTGCGTATCGCGAAGCAGATGTGATTTACATCGCGGTCGGCACGCCTGAAAACGAAGACGGTTCAGCGAATTTGACATATATTGATCAAGCGGTGAAACACATCGCCTCATCGGTGATGAAAGATGTCATTGTTGTGACGAAAAGCACGGTGCCCGTCGGGACGAATCATGAGATGCAGCGCATGTTTCAACAGCTCGCTCCGCATGTGCGCATCGATGTCGTGTCGAATCCGGAATTTTTACGTGAAGGGTCAGCGCTTTATGATACGTTTCATGGCGATCGCATTGTGATCGGGGCGGATGATGAACGAGCGGCAGCTGTGGTCGCGGACATTCATCGTCCATTTGGCATTCCGATTTTTCAAACAGATATTCGGAGCGCAGAAATGATTAAATACGCTTCTAACGCATTTTTAGCAACGAAAATTAGTTTTATTAACGAAATTGCAAACATATGTGAAAAAGTTGGCGCAGATATTGAACAAGTGGCAGCGGGAATGGGAATGGATGAACGCATCGGCTCATCGTTTTTACGTGCAGGCATTGGATATGGCGGTTCGTGTTTTCCGAAAGATACGAAAGCGTTAGCGAAAATTGCAGCAAATATAGATCATGATTTCGAGTTGTTGAAGGCAGTCATTGAAGTAAACAATAAACAACAACGAAAGCTCATTGAAAAAGCAAAAAAACGTTTCGGACATATTCAAGGTAAAAAAATCGCCCTTCTCGGTTTGTCGTTTAAGCCAAATACAGACGATATGCGAGAAGCGGCATCGCTTGTTATCGCGCGTGAACTCGTTGCTGAACAGGCGATCGTTGTTGCTTACGATCCGATTGCGATGAATAAAGCAAGAGCGGTATTGCCGAAAGAAGTGATATATGCAAGCCATGTCGAAGAAGCGCTCAAAGATGCGGATGCGGCGATGATTTTAACAGAATGGGATGAGTTTCGACAACTCGACTTATCTGTATACGTCAAGCAAATGAAAACACCAATTATTTTTGATGGCCGTAATTGTTATGCGCTTGAAGACGTCAAAAAATATGCCATCGAATATTATTCGATTGGAAGAAGAGCGATCAAATAAGGAAGAAATGATGCTCGATTTTTCCATATATGTTAATATGGTCGTATATTCGCCTGAAAGGAGTTTCTGTATGATTTTAGTCGTTGGTGGGGCAGGATATATCGGCAGCCACGTCGTCAAACAGTTAGTGGAAACAAACTCGGTCGTTGTGCTTGATAATTTATCGACAGGGCATCGTTATTTAGTCGATAAACGAGCGGTGTTTGTGCATGGCGATTTAGGGGATCGGGCAACGCTCGTGCGCATTTTTGAAAAATATCCGATCGATGCGGTCATGCATTTTGCGGCAAATAGTTTAGTTGGCGAGTCGGTTGTCGAGCCGATGAAATATTATAAAAATAATGTGGCAGCGACGTTAACGTTATTAGAAACGATGATGGAATATGGCGTCAAACGGTTTATTTTTTCGTCGACAGCTGCGGTGTATGGGATTCCGAATGTTGATATCATTACAGAACAATGTCCAACGCTTCCAATTAACCCGTATGGTCGCTCGAAGTTAATGATTGAGCATATGCTTTCCGATTTTGCCTCAGCGTACGATTTACGTTACGTGGTGTTGCGCTATTTTAATGCGGCAGGTGCGCATGTAAGTGGCGACATTGGGGAAGACCATGACCCAGAAACGCATTTAATTCCACTTATTTTGCAACATTTGCTCGGATTGCGCGATAAAATTTCAGTGTTTGGCACAGATTACGATACACCAGATGGCACATGTATTCGCGATTACATTCATGTGATGGATTTAGCAGAGGCGCACATTCTCGCTTTGCATGCCCTTCTTGCTGATCAGAAAAAGACGGCTGTATACAACCTTGGCAACGGTCTCGGCTATTCGGTGAAAGAAGTGATCGACATGTGTGAGCGCGTGACAGAGAAAAAAGCAACGATTGAATATACAGCGCGCCGTCCGGGAGATCCGGCCCGCCTTGTTGCTTCCTCCGAAAAAATTTCCCGCGAACTCGGTTGGCAAGCGACCCGTTCGTTAGAGGAAATCATTACAACTGCTTGGAATTGGCATAAAAAGCATATGTAAAAAAGGGGAAGTCGTCTCATTTGACTTCCCTTTTCCATTTTGTTACCATGGTTATAGCTACACATGCCTCATCAACTCCCGAAGACGCTAACACGATCCCCATAAGCACGATAAAATAGAGGGGGGATTTGATGCGAGAAACAACACCCGTGTTTTACATTTCCATTGTTATTGCGATTTTATTTATTGGATGGGGAGTCATCCCTGAAAGTGTATGGCCGCAATTTCATTTAGCACAAGTGAGTGCGGCAATACAAGACTTTTTAGTCCATAAGTTTGGTTGGTTTTACTTATTAGCAGCAACCTTTTTCCTCATCTTCTGCATCACGATGATTTTTTCGAAATATGGAAACATTCGACTTGGGGCAGATGATGAAAAGCCAGAGTATAGTTACCGAACATGGTTTGGTATGTTGTTTAGTGCAGGAATGGGAATCGGGTTAGTGTTTTGGGGTGTGGCGGAACCGATGTATCATTTTTACAGTCCACCTGTTGGTGAAGCAGAAACAGCAGAAGCTGGTCGTGTAGCGATGCGATATGCGTTTTTCCATTGGGGGCTTCATCCTTGGGCCATTTATGCCGTTGTCGCTTTAGCATTAGCTTATTTTCAGTTTCGAAAAAAAGAGCCAGGGGTCATGAGTCGTGTATTGTATCCGTTATTTGGCGAACGCGTGAACGGTTTAACAGGAATAGCGGTCGATACGTTAGCGGTATATGCGACTATTTTTGGTGTAGCGACATCGCTCGGATTAGGAGCTATTCAAATTAGTGGAGGGCTGTCTCACCTTTCTCCGAATATACAAAATAATTTAACTACCCAAATGATTGTCATTTTAGTAGTTACCATTTTATTTATGCTCTCTGCACAAACAGGGCTCAATAAAGGAATTAAAATATTAAGTGATACGAATGTGATGCTTGCGGTACTATTAATGGTTTTCTTACTGTTTGCAGGTTCGACAAACTTTATTATGGATGTATTTACAGCAACGCTCGGTTCTTACGTTCAAAACTTGCCGTCGATGAGTTTACGGTTAAGGCCATTCGAACAAAGTGAATGGCCGCGCGTTTGGACAATTTTTTACTGGGCATGGTGGATTGCTTGGGCGCCGTTTGTTGGATCATTCATCGCTCGCGTGTCGCGTGGACGGACGGTACGAGAGTTTATGATTGGCGTATTGCTCGTTCCAACCATTTTTAGTGCTCTATGGTTCTCTGTGTTTGGTGGCTCTGCTCTTTATTTAGAAATGTTTGAACAAGCGGACATTATGAATACAATGAACGAATTAGGCATTGAAATGGCGCTCTTTTCTGTCTTTAACCATTTTCCGCTTAGTACGATTTTGTCAGGGCTCGCGATTCTACTGATTTGTACGTTCTTTGTTACGTCAGCAGATTCAGCTACGTTTGTGCTTGGGATGCAGACGACAAACGGAAGTTTAAATCCGTCGAACTCGGTAAAATTTACTTGGGGAATCATTCAAGCAGCAACAGCAGCTATTTTGCTTTGGACAGGTGGATTGCAGGCGCTCCAAACAGCGTCGATTATCGCAGCATTCCCATTTACAATCATCATGATCTTTATGGTCATATCGCTATTACATTCGTTTAAAAAAGAAATGATTGTGAAGAAGAAATAACCGGCCATTGTGTCGGTTATTTTTATAGTCTAAAATTTGACAATTGTTTTTCTGTTCGCTACCCTATCATTAGAATACACATGGGGGGGATATGATGGGCATTAGCCATTTTTCGATTCGGCGCCCTGTGCTGACGTTTGTGTCGATGATTATCGTCATTCTTTTAGGGGCGGTATCGTTGTTAAATATTCCGATGAAGTTAATCCCAGATATTCAGCCACCTGTTGGGGTTGTGGTGGCAACGTATCCGGGGGCAGGGCCAACGGAAGTGCTTGAAAAAGTGACGAAGCCGTTAGAAAGCAGTTTAGCGACGTTACCGGGGTTAAAGTCGATGACGTCAACATCTCAAGAAGGCTCAGCGCTCATTTTATTGCAGTTTTCATGGGCGACAGTTATTGATGAGATGCAAAATGATGTGATGCAGCGCATCGATCAAGCCCCGCTTCCCGATGATGTGCAAAAGCCACGATTTTTAAAGTTTGACCCGTCGCAGTTTCCGGTCATTCAAATGACGTTAACGAGCAAAGACGGAACGGGTGAGTTGAACGCATTAGCGCAACAGTTAAAAGCGGAGCTTGCCAAAACGGAAGGTGTGGCGAGCGTGAACGTATCGGGCACGTTAACGAAACGGGTGCGCGTGCTCGTTGATCCGAATAAGCTTCGTACATATCGCCTTTCTCAACAAGATATCGCTAACTTGATTTCAGCCAATAACGTGTCGCTGCCGGGTGAAACGGTTGTCATCGATGAGCGGCAATTGTCGACGCGCATTTTAAGTACGGTGCAATCGGTTGATGATTTAAAAAAGCTTGTTGTTGCGATCAATCCGTTGACGAATGAACGCATTCGTCTACAAGACGTGGCGAAAGTTGAGCTTATTTCCCCGCAACAACAAACGATTACTCGCACGAATGAACGGCCATCTGTGCTGATGAGCGTGCTGCAAAAGGCGGATGCGAACACAGCGGAAGTGTCACAATCGTTTCAAAAGCAGCTAGACAAGTTATTGAAAAAAGAACAGTTTAAAAACGTACATGTCGATATATTATTTGATCAAGGTGAGTTTATTGAACGGACGATTCGCAATATTGCCCAATCGCTCGTTTTAGGTGGCGCGTTTGCGATGGCTGTATTGTTTTTATTTTTACGCAATATGAAAAGCCCGATCATTATCGGCATCGCCATTCCGTATTCGGTCATTGTAACGTTCGTTTTAATGTATTTTTCCGACTTTACGTTAAACATTATGACGCTTGGCGGATTGGCACTCGGAATCGGCATGCTTGTCGACAACTCGATCGTCGTCATTGAAAATATTTCGCGCCATTTAGCGATGGGGAAAGAGCCGAAAGAAGCGGCAAAAGATGGGGTGAGCGAAGTCGGAAGCGCCATTGTCGCCTCGACGTTGACGAGCGTGGCGGTATTTATTCCTGTATTGTTTATTACCGGATTAATTGGTGATTTGTTTACCGAATTTGCATTAACGATTGCGTTTAGTCTACTTGCTTCGTTGTTTGTCGCGTTAACGGTTGTGCCGATGCTTGCGAGCCGTTGGCTACGTCCGCGTCGACGTTATCGGGAAGAAGCGCGATTATCTTCCGCATCGATGCGCGCGTTGGAAAAAAGTGTGCGTTGGGCGTTGCGTCATCGTTTGATCGTGTTATTGTTCGCAGTTGGCTTGCTTGGCGTCGGGGTTGTCGGGTTAACGAAAGTAGGGATGCAGTTTTTGCCCAATACAGATGAAGGATTTTTCTCGATTCGCGTGCAAACGGATGACGGCTACTCTTTAGAAGCGACAGAGCGCGTCGTTGCGGCCATTGAACATGAGTTAAAGAAAGTCGATGAGATTGAAACGTATGTGAGTCTCATCGGTTCAACGCAAGAACAGTCGTTTCGCGGAACGACACAAAGCAACGTCGCGGAAATATATGTGAAAATGAAACCGAAAGATGAGCGGAAACGGTCTGTGTTTGTCATCGTTGATAAATTAAAGTCGCCTGTGCAAAAAGCGGTAAAAAACGTGAATCAAACAGCGGAAGTATCGTTTAACTTGCAAGCGTCGACAGGAAGTGCGCCAAATACGTTAACATTTAGTGTGAAAGATACGGATGAACAGCGCTTAAAGCAAGTCGTGAGCCAAATTGAAAAACGAGTAAAGGCGTTAAAAGAAGTGAAAGAAGTATCGACAGATTTATCGGAAACGGTCGATGAAATTCAAGTACAGATCGATCGCGATAAAGCGTTACAACATGGGCTGACGCCAGCACAAGTGGCGGTTGTTGCCCAACAAATGACGCGCGGAATGACAGCGACGCGCATCATTGACGCCTCTGCGAACGTATATGATGTGACGGTCGAATACGATGAAAACGTGAAAAATTCTGTATCTGACTTAAAGCAGTTGCTTGTGAAAAAGCCGGACGGTTCGTTTGTGAAACTTGGCGATATCGCCTCTGTCACCGTTGGAAAAAGCCGCGTCCAAATTCAGCGCGTAAATGAACAGAGCGCTGTGCAGTTTACGGTGAAATATAAAAGTTCGGTGACGCTGAGTGACATATCTGCGCTTGTCGATCGAGAAATTGCCAAGCTCGATCTTCCGTCTGAAACAGAAATCGTCTTCGGTGGCGATCGGGAGCTATTAGAATCGTCGATTGACGATTTAGCGTTAGCGTTTGCATTGGCGGTGACGTTCGTCTATCTTGTGATGGCGGCGCAGTTTGAATCGTTTAAACATCCGTTTATTATTATGTTTACTATTCCGCTTATGATCATCGGCATTACAGCTGGATTATGGCTAACCCATACGCCGATGAGCGTCATGGTCATTATCGGTGGCATTGTCCTTGCGGGGATTGTCGTGAACAACGCGATCGTGCTTGTTGACTATATGAACCAGATGCGTGCGCGCGGAGAGCGAGATATTATTGTTACAGCGGTAAAACTTCGTCTTCGTCCGATTTTAATGACGGCGTTAACGACGATTTTAGGGTTGTTGCCGCTTGCTTTTGGCATCGGTGACGGAGCGGAACTGAATCAACCGATGGCGATTACGGTCATTGGCGGACTAATAAGCAGCACCTTTTTAACTTTATTTATTATTCCGATTGTATATAGTTTTACGTTACCGAGAAAGTTTTACATTCAAAAATAAACAGCCGATCGTGCCGGCTGTTTATTTTTTTCGCTCTGCTAGTTTTTTTAACATTTGTTCAATGAGCTTTTCCCAACTTTCTTTTTTCTTTGCCATGTTTCACCTCATGAAAGCGTAAATAGTTCGCGTAGTTGTTCGTTGGACAGTTCGGTAATCCACGTGTCGCTTTGGATGAGCTGTTCGTTGAGCGCTTGTTTCATTTCAATCATTTCGTCAATTTTTTCTTCGACTGTTCCGGTTGTAATGAATTTATGCACGTGGACGAATTTCGTTTGCCCGATCCGATAGGCGCGGTCTGTCGCTTGATTTTCAACGGCTGGGTTCCACCAACGGTCGAAATGGATGACGTGATTTGCGGCCGTTAAGTTTAGCCCTGTGCCGCCTGCTTTGAGCGATAAAATGAATATATGAAACTGTCCATTTTGAAACTGCTCAATCATTTTGTCGCGCGTCTGTTTCGGTGTGCTTCCGTTTAAAAAGACGACCGTTTGTTTCAAATGTGTCGATAACACCTGTTGGATCATTTCACCCATTTGAATATATTGGGTGAAAATTAAACAGCTTTCTCCGTTTTCGCGAATTTGTTCGACAAGTTCAAGCAATTTTTCTAGTTTATGTGACCGTTCAACGACTTGTTTTGGATGCTCTTCTTTTAAATAAAGCGCAGGGTGATCGCATAGTTGTTTTAAATTGTTTAACATTTGTAAAATAATCCCGCGCCGCGCAAAGCCGTCCACTTGTTCGAGTTTTTCGAGCGACTGTTGCACAATTTGTTCATATAATGAAGCTTGTTCGACGGTTAGCGGACAATATTCTTTTTGTTCTAGTTTATCTGGCAAATCAAGCGCAATGCGTTCATCTGTTTTTGTTCGGCGCAGTAAAAACGGGCGAATCAAGTTTTGTAGTTTTTCTGTTGCTTGCTGATCGCCATTTTTTTCAATCGGCGTCGCAAAACGGCGTTGAAATTCTGTTTGTGAGCCTAAGTAGCCCGGATTTAAAAAGTGGAAAATGCTCCAAAGCTCGTTTAACCGGTTTTCAATCGGTGTCCCGGTAAGCGCGATTTTATGGCGCCCTTTCAGCTTGCGAATGGCGCGCGCTTGCTTCGTTTGGGCGTTTTTTATGTTTTGTGCTTCATCTAAACAAATGACGTCCCAGTCGATGACGGCTAAGTCATCAAAATCTAAATGCGCCAAGCTATATGATGTAATGACGAGGTCGTAGCTTTTTACTTTTTCGGCAAACGCATCGCCGTGTTCGCGATTTGACCCGTGATGGACGTAAACGTTTAAAGACGGAACGAATTGCTTACATTCTTTTTGCCAGTTGCCGATGACGCTCGTCGGACAAATGAGCAAGGCAGGCGCATGTCGTTTCTCATTTTCTTTCACATATGCAAAATAGGCGAGCATTTGTATCGTTTTCCCAAGCCCCATATCATCAGCTAAACAGCCGCCAAAGCCGAACTGGCGCAAAAAGACGAGCCAATCGACCCCGCGTTGTTGATATGGGCGCAACGTGCCGTGAAACGTTTTTGGCACGGGGACGGTCGGGATATGGTCGATATGTTTTAATTTTTGAATAAGCGATGTAAACGAACGGTTCAGTTCAATGTCAATTGGATCTTCATCGTCCTCTTGTTTTATTTGTTGGTTGGCAAGTGTTTGCGCGAGTACGTCGCGAATGGATAGCCCTTCTTTTTTTGCTTGTTTCATTAGCGTTTGAACGCGTTGAATAAGCGCAGGGTCGAGCTGTACCCATTGATCGCGAATGCGCACAAGGCGACGTTTTTGAGCCACGAGCTCTGCAAATTGCTGTTCTGTCAATTCGACATCGTTTGTGGCGATGCGCCAATCGAAATCGAGGAGCGCATTTAATCCAAATATCGATGTCGAGGATGATTTCACGCGAGCTTTTACCCGAAGCTTTGTTTGTTTGACAACTTCCCACCACGACGGCACAATGACGCGGACGCCTGCTTCGGCGAGTTCAATGGTGGCTTCGACTAAAAAGCGCCAAGCTTCTTCTTCGTTTAGTTCGTTGCGCAACTCCCCGTTTTTGCTCAGCCACGGAACGATCGTTTGCCACCGTTGTTGTGCCCGTTCGACGTGACTAGCGTACGCTTGCCAAGCGCGCGGCATCGTTCCGTCATAAACGGTTATTTTGTCTGTTTTCGTATCGATGAAGACGGTGTCGAGCGGCCATGGTCCATCGTCTTCGTTTGGTTCACGTAAACGAATCGCAACGACAAAAGGTGGACGGTTTTGATCCCAACCGATTTCCGTTAACCAATCGTGCTCGTCCACCCATGGTGCAGCGTCGCTTGTCAGAAGCGGATACGTTTTTACGATTTGTTCCCACGTTTCTTTTAGTTCGATGTCAGATTGAATCCAGTTGTTTATTGCTTCAGAGCGCCACATGGCAACGAACGGATGGTCTTCTTCTGTTCCTTTCCAGCCGAACTGTCCTTTTTTCCATGCTTCAAAATCAGGCATAAACTGTTTTTGTTCGATGTGTGTAATGATTTGTTTGGCCCACGCTTGAAATTGTTTACTTTGTTCATCCCATATAATTTCGATCAGCCCGTTTGTGGATGGATAAGCGAAAAACGTGAGCGCTTCCCACGGGGAAAGGAGAACGCCGATATGTGTTCCAATCGTTTCGATTGGAGCAAATGTGCCATAAAACGTTTCTTCGTGCCAACAAAAGACGAGGTCTCTCCAATTGCTTGGATGCGCATCGTCGCTATAAATGAAAAATTGTTTTTGTTCATCAAGCCAACGGCTTTGTAGTTCCAGTTGCATCATATGAATTTCCCTTTCCGTAATAAATCTTGAAAGGCACGCAATCGCTTTGTTTGCTCAGCGAGTTTTGTAATATATGCTTCCCAGCGAGGCATTTGTTTTAAGGCACGGTAATGAGCCCGTAGTTTTCGTACATGTTTGATCGCTTGTTCGTATGCGCTCCGGTTTTTTTGTTCGATGTAGTACATAATCGTTTGATGATAAAGCGGGAGAACGAGCGAACGATCCGCTTGTTCAACGGATTTTAAATGATATGTTGGAATCATATCGACGGTTGCTTTTTCAAGCATATATAATTCGATGAGCTCTTTCCATTTTTGTTCATCAAATAAGTAGTCGATGTACATATAAAAACTATACGGAAGAAGCTTTTGAAGAAGCTGTTCATATCGTTCTGTTTCGTCGCTTTTTGTTGCGATGCTGTATTGCCGATAAGCAGATAATACGGTGCGAACAAACCAATCGCGATCGTTCATACGAAGTGAATGTAAGTATGATTCTATATGTTTTTCAAGCCGATAAAACCACTCCGCCCCACGATGTATTTGTTTTTTCGCAAACGATATATGCATAAAATTGACGATCTGTTCCGTTGCTAAGTATGGAAACGGTTCAATGAGTTCAAAAGCTTGCTGATCGTTTTCAAGCAAAAACGATACATATGAAGCGGCAGCGATAAATGGGATTTGTTGTTCGACGCTTCCTTTCTCATTTAATTGTTTTATCGCCCAGTTGCATTCTTCTTCGCGATATGTCGGATCGGTCAATACATCATTCCATATCGTTTCGTATACATCTAATATTTGTCTAAAGTACGTTAATTCGCCCGACAATATGTTTCGAACGTACGGAATCGAAGCATATATGAGTTGTTCGTGCATCGCTGTACTCGTTTTTTTCGCTAAATCTTTGATCGCTTGTTGTACTTTTGGGACAAACTGAGTGACATGTCGCTCTTGCATGATGGCGGAGTAGCCCCACTCCTGTTGTGGAATATGAACAAGTTTCACAAATGTAAATAAGGCGGCATGGACATAATAAAAATGATCTAAAAACGGTGCTTTTGATTTTGGACGTTCGAATGTCGGAAAAAAAGATTGAACGAGCTTGCGCATATGTTCTTCCTCTGTGAGATCGTAAAGAAACATGCGATCATATCGTTCTTCAAACGATTGCCACCACGCATCAACGATATTCGTTTTCGTCATATGTTCTATATTTGATGGAGTGTTTGTGACCTTTTGTTTTTCCTCGCTTACCGCCTGTTTTTCCGTGCTTCCTGTCAGTTTTTGTTTTGTATTTGGCTCTTTCCATTGCCGAATGAAATTTCCGACTACATCAATTTGATTGTACGCATATAAAAATAACGCAATATTGTGCGGACATAACCCGACTGTTGTGCAAGAACAAGACGAGCTGGCTGCTTGTTTCAGTTGAAAAGAAGGTTCATACGTATGACCGCGGTCTGTCACTTTCCCTTTTAATATATCATCCTCAACTGTTACGTTATATACATGTCCTGTGCGATACAGTTGCCATGCTCGTTTAATGACGTCGCTATGTTTGTTGTAGGGTAAAAGTTTCATGAGACGTTGAGCTGCTTTTGTCATCACTTCTTGCGATAACATCGTCTGTAACATACGAAAGCCCCTTTTTCATATCAATTTGCCCTTATTTTAGCATGTGTGTTTGTTGTTTACAAATGAAGCAAATCAATCGTACAAAAGGGATGAAAATGGTAAAATGGTGTGTAGATGTTGATATGTAGAAAGGGTTTGAACAATGACACAAACAAATCGCTTCATATGGTGGGGACTTGTGTTTATCTGGTGTGGGCTTATTTACTATTTTACAGAGTCTCCGCTGTTTACTGGAGAGCAAACGGCGCAATGGATTCGCCATTGGTTGAATTATTTTGGAATTGAAACGAACCGTCCTGTGAGTGACGGGGTGCTTTCGTGGAATTTCATCGTTCGCAAATGTGCGCATATGACGGTGTTTGGAACGTTTGCGTTTCTTGTATGGAGAGCAACAGCGTCTTATCGTTTCGCATGGTTATTCACACTTTTTTGTGCCATCTTTGACGAATGGCATCAATCTTTTCAGCCGAAACGAACGGCCTTATTCTCTGACGTTATCATCGATATGATTGGGGCAACGGTTGTTTTATGGATCGTTTGGAAAGCGAATAAGCGAGCATAGTCGCTCGCTTATTCGTCCGTAGGAAAGACGATGCCTGTTTGTTTTCTTGCTTCTTCCATAATTTTCATCGTCACAAGCGAGTGAGTGTGTGAATTGATTGTTGATTCTTTTTCTCCTCGTTCGATGAGCGTCATAAATTCAAGCGCTTCGTAGTACATTGGCTCATGCGGTTGCGGAACGCTTATTTCTTCGCTTTGTCCGTTGCGGTAATGAATATGTACGCGCGTTGGCGTATGGATCGTGTCGATGACGATCGTTCCTTCTTCCCCTTGAATTTCGGCAGGAGTATAAGAGTTTGCGATTTTAGAATACATAACAACCGCATCCATATCACCGTAATCGAGTATGATGCTTCCTTCACCATCCACGCCGGACGATAAGCGAACGCTATGCGCTTGAATCGACTTCGGTTCACCAAATAACACAACGAGCGGGTATAAACAATACACGCCAAGATCCATTAATGCGCCACTTGAAAAGGCAGGATGAAAGGCGTTGGCGATCGTTCCTTGTTTAAACGCATCGTAGCGCGAAGAGTATTGGCAATAACTTGCGACGTAACGACGGATGCGCCCGATTTTCGGCAAATGATGTTGAATCGCTTGAAAGTTCGGCAAGCACGTTGTTTTCATCGCTTCCATCAGCACGACATCGTTTTTTCTTGCTGTTTCGATCATCGCTTCTACTTCTTTGACGTTAGAAGCGAGCGGCTTTTCACATATAACATGTTTTCCATGATTCATCAGTATCATCGCTTGTTCAGCATGAAAAGCGTTTGGGCTTGCGATATATACGGCATCAATATCGTCGCTTGCGGCAAGTTTGTGTAAATCAGTAAACGTTTGTGCAGCGCCTGTTTTTTCGGCGAAAGCATCCGCCGTTTCTTTTTGGCGAGAATATACAGCTTGTAAATGAAAAGATGAGACTTGTTTGGCGGCGCGAATAAACGCCTCTGTAATCCAGTTTGTTCCGATTGTCGCAAAGCGAATCATTCATTTTCTCCCCCTTTGATATATGTCCAACCGTCTTGTTGGTACACTTTATTTTCTTTCATTAATCGTCCGAGCGCTCGTTTAAAGGCAGCTTTACTCATATGAAAGCGCGCTTGTATATCTTCGGCATCGCTTTTGTCGCCATACGGCATCGCCCCACCGCGACTTTCCAAATAACGATAAATCGTTTCAGCATCCGTTTGTAAGCTTTCTTGTTTACGAGGAAGGAGTGAGACGTTTATCGTTCCGTCTTCTTTTACAGCGATGACGCGTCCTTCCACTAGTTCCCCAAGGCGCGGTTCCCGTCTTCTTTGCGATTCGTGAATAAATCCGAGATAGCCAACGTCTGTGATGAGGAAAGAGCCTGCTTTAATGAGACGATAAATGCGCCCGCGCACGTTTGTATTAAACGCAGAAGTGGGTGCTGGAACGCTTATTTGTTTCATCGTCTCTTCATCAGCCAATTTGGCGAGCAGTCGCCCACGTTTATCTACTTGGAGTGAACAGTACAGTTGATCTCCTTTTTCAGGCCAAAGCGTCGGAAGCGACGGTAAGTCATCGATCGACAATAATATATCTTTTTCAATACCGATATGAACGAAAACGCCTAATTGTGGCACAACATCGACTACTTCTACCCAGCTGTATGACGATGTCGTAATGATCGGTTTTTTCATCGTCGCGCGCATGCGTCCGTCGTGATCGTGATATAAAAATATACAAACGTCCTCTCCGATTTGCAGTTCGCCTTCACATTGACTTTCGTGAAGCAACGCCGTTTCTTTTTCGTTTGTGACGATGTAACCGAACGGTTTTTGTTCTTTTACTTTCCATGTAACGATTTGTCCAATCATGTATCTCTTCCTTTTTGCATAAATTGTTTATTTTTTTATTCTACACGATTTACATGCAGGAAACAAAGGATGTATCTTGTTCGATTTGCGCGTGGTACAATATAAGGAAAGAAAAACAGATTGAGGTGAAAATGATGAATAAAGTCGCCCGAAATGCGTTATGTCCGTGCGGAAGTGGGAAAAAGTATAAACATTGCTGTGGGAATAATGTCGTTTCTATTCATAAACTTGTCGATCAAGAAATAGAGCAGCATATGCACGATTTCATTCGCTATGCCGTTTTTGAACATGAGTCATTTTTATATCAACATACAAAAGCATATATCCATCCAAAAGAACGAGATGAAGACGCTCTGATGATTTTCCGATTTTTTATTAGCACGTGGGTGATGTTTTTTAAAAAAGATATGCGCGGCATGACCATTCTCGATTACTACTTGAGCACGATTCGTAAACATCACGTCCGTCCGTCTGTATTGTCTATTTTGACGTCTTGGAAAGAAGCGTTTCCGTCATTTGTGCAAATCGATCATATGGACGGTTCGTTTGCGTTCGGAATAGATCTTGTCACAGGTGAAACGAAGCAAATCAAATGTTTAGATCAACATATCGATTACGATCTGGAAGTTGGACAAGTCATAACAGCCATTTTTGTTCCACATGGGCAATATACTGCTTGTTTTTCAACATTTTTCCCGATGCCTCTTGTGTTATCGGACGCTGTAAAACATGTGGTGCAAGAGCATTGGGAGCAATGCAACAAAGACCGTAAACAATGGATAGAGCAATATCCATATATTTTTCAACAGTCGTTAACGATTCCATTGATTGATACGAACGAGTTATCACCGAAACATCAAGAAGTGTTAACGATACTTGAACAAAAAGCAAACATTGGCGATCGAAGCGTTCTTGATACCGCACGTATCATATGGCGCCAATATTGTCGTGCGAAAAACCCGAACATTCGGAAACCGGAAGTGTATGCGGCTGCGTTGCATTACCTTCTTATCGAAACCATTTTTCAGGAAGAATGGATGTCCCAAAAACAACTTGCACAAATGTACGGCATATCCACAAGCACGCTTTCTAGGCGCATTGATGATTTGTATCACGCTCTTGAAGATTTAGATTTCATTTTGGAAGAAGAGATCGACGAACTAGCCGAAGCGGTTGAGGGAGATGAAGACTGGGACGAGTGGGATGACGACGATTGGGACGATGATATATTCGAAGTATGTGAAGATTGCGATGAAGAAGAATAGGGAGCGCGCAGGCTCCCTTTTTTATATGAGCTCAATGCCTTCTAAAATCATGCTAGCGAAAAAGCCGCTGATATGATGAAGCGCTTCAAGTACGGCTTTCGGATCGGCGTGAAAAAAGTCTTTCATCATCGGTTGATTTTGTTCATGAATGAAGGCGAAAATGAAATCCGTTTTGATGCGATTGCTTAGTAACAGCGGACAATAGCTTAGTTCTAGCTTTCTTTTTATATTTTCTTCGCCTTGTGCGTTGTTAAAATGTTTCCAATACACGTCACGCAATGTTGGCAATTGTTCTTGAATTTTTTTATGCGCATCCGTTAGCCAAGCTTGTACAGCTTCTGCAGGTGGAAATTGTTTATTTAATAAAATCAGTTCAAATATTTTTTGCAGGGCAAAACTCGATTCCGTAGCAAAGGCGACATTCGTTAACAGCAAATTCACATATTCTTCTTCATTTTTCGTTTCTAAACGCATGTTCATTAAAATTTCTAATATTTCCGAGTGTACTTTCGTTTTTGTCCAGTCTTTTGTCAGTTGTTGTACAAGTGCCATGACTGTCCGATTGACTGTGTCATTTGTCCATTGTTCCATCGTGTACACAATCCTTTCTTTTGCGTGTATGTATACCATTAGTTTACCAATGTTATGTCGAAGAAGAAATAGTCAATGGCATAGTCATGTGATATCATTAATAATGTTGTCGAACAATTGAATTGAAGGAGCGTTTTGTATGTCGTTTCAAACGATTCATATACTTGGAGTTCCGTTTGTGCGCGCAACGATGGATGACATGGTTGCCGTCGTTCATGAGCGCGTCAAACAACAAAAGCCGTGCTTTATCGTCACGGCCAATCCTGAAATTGTAATGAAAGCGAAAGAAGAAGCGTCATATATGGCAACGATTCAACAAGCAGATTATGTCGTTGCCGATGGGATTGGAGTTGTCAAAGCGGCCGAGCTGCTCGGCACACCTTTGCCTGAGCGTGTTGCTGGTTACGATTTATTATGTCGATGCTTGCAGCTTGCAAATGAATACGCATATCGCGTATATATGATTGGCGCAAAAGAGGAAGTTGTACAAGCAGCTGCGCAACATATTCGTCACCATTATCCAAACGTTCGTTTAGTCGGGGTACGCAACGGCTACTTTGATTGGAATGACAAGACGATTGTCGAAGAAGTGAAACAAGCAGAGCCCGACTTCGTTTTCGTTGCATTAGGAATGGGGAAACAAGAGCAATGGATTGCGGAACATATAGAAACGGTAGGACGAGGTGTATGGATGGGAGTTGGCGGAAGTTTTGATGTGCTTGCTGGGGTGGTCAAGCGCGCCCCTGAACTATGGATTCGTCTTCATTTAGAGTGGCTATATCGTTTATTGAAGCAGCCGACGCGGGCGAAACGAATGTTAGCGTTGCCGCGGTTTGCGTGGACAATTTTAAAGCAAAAGGTTGTCGGAAAATGAGCCAGTCATTTGTTAAAGGGACGATCATTTTAACGGTTGGGACGATCATTTCAAAAGTGCTTGGCAGCATTTTTCGCATTCCATTGCAAAATATTGCAGGAGATAAAGTGCTTGGCATTTTTAGTCTCGTTTATCCACTCTATATGGTTGCGTTAATTTTATCTGTTGCTGGAATTCCGATTGCCGTATCGAAGCTCATTTCAGAAGCGCGCGCTCGGCAAAAAGAAGACGAGGTGGCGCGACTTGTCCAAACCGCAAGCTTATTGGCGTTTAGTTTCGGCGTGCTTAGTTTTTCACTACTTGCAGGCGGTTCGTCTTGGATTGCGAAGGCGCTTGGTGGCCCAGAAGCGCGATTTGCGATCGTTGTCGTTTCCACGACGCTTCTCATCTCACCGTATATGGCGGTATATCGCGGGTTTTTCCAAGGTCTCGAAAATATGAAGCCGACGGCTGCTTCACAAGTGCTCGAACAGTTTGTCCGGGTGGCGTTCATTTTACTTGTTGCTTTTTATATGGTCCAAGCTGCATATCGCGATGATATCGTTGCGGGGGGGATTATGATCGGCTCGCCGCTTGGTGCCCTAGCAAGTCTCATCTATTTACGTGTATTGTATGCTCGTTCTCCTCATCGCCCGAAGCGCGTGAAACTTTCGCGCACGCAATGGGTACAGACAAGCAAAACGATTTTAAAGCTATCTATCCCGATTGCGCTTGGGGCACTTGCGATGCCATTTTTAAATTTAGTTGATTCGCTTTCTGTTCCGATCGCTCTTCGTTGGTACGGAGCAGCTGAGGGCGAAACGAGCTATTTATTTGGATTGTATAGCCGCGGGACAGCGCTCGTCCAAATTGCGACGGTGTTTTCATCATCGCTTGTGCTGCCGCTTATTCCTCTATTAAGTAAACAAATGGCCAAAGGGGAAACGACACAAGCGCAGCAAACGGTTCAAAAATCGTTTGAACTATCTCATTTTTTATCGTGGCCTATGGCAGCCGGTTTAGCTGGCTTAACCGTTCCTTTAAACATCGCTTTATTTACAAATCATGAAGGAAGCCTCACGATGGCAGTCGTGCTAGCAAGTTCGGTGTTTACGTCGCTTGCTTTGCTTGGAACAGGCATTTTGCAAGGGATTGGCGAGTCAAAACGCGCGGCGGTCATCATTTTAATCGGCTGTATCGTGAAATGGGGAACAAACATCTTATTTGTTTCGATATACGGCTTAATTGGTGCAGGGATATCGACCGTATTTACGTATGCGTTTATTACATGGGCGAATCATGTTGCTATTCGTCGGCGCATATCGCTCCCGTTTTGGAGCCGAAAAGTCGTCGTATATGTTGCTGCTTCTGTGATGATGGGAGTCGGTTTATTTTTCATTTCTCCAACATGGGGACGACTTGCCTCTTTCGGTTATGTGACAGCTGCGACTGTCGCAGGCGGTTTATTTTACCTTGGGGTTGTGTTAGCGCTCGGTGGTGTGACGCTTCAACAGTTTCGCCAATGGTTGAATCAAACGAAGAAGGGATGAATGATGTGAAAAAGTGGTTGTTATTCATGATGGCCATTTCGCTTCTCCTTGTTGCTCCAGCGATTGGAAAAAGGCATGAAACAGAGTGGAACAATCGAACGTATGAAATGATCATGCCATACGATGAAATAGAAGCGTGGTTGCAAGAAGACGAAGAACAAGTATGGAAGCAACTAAAAGAAGCGGGGCTAACAACGGTCAGCGTTGAGGCAGAAACGCTTGATTCACTTGAAAAATCAGGGCGTGTGTTGTTATTCAGAATGGGGGAATGGAAACAAGCGCTTTCATTAGCAAATGAACACGTTGTGACGCCAGCGCGTGGCATCGTCGTTTATCCACTCGACGATACGTTTCCGACTGTTACATCTTTACAAGCGACATTTGCCGATGACGTTAAAGCAATTCAAGTGAATGGAAAAACGTACTATATGATTGAAGGGAATGCGAAAAAAATCGAGCGCGTTCCACTTGGATATGATGAAACGAAAATTTCTGACCTAATCACACGTGGTTTCATGGTCGTGCTTCGTATTCCAGATGCGCGCGATATGAATGAAGCGAGTGTACGTGTCCTTCAACAAGTCAACACGTTAAAAAACGAACATATATCGAAACTGTTACCGACAGGTGAAGAAGTTGCCGGTTATCCGTCTGATGTTGAAAAATGGGGAAAAAGATGGAACGAAGCAGGATATGCGTTGTTGTCAACGGAGTTTTATGAGGCGAAAGGATTGACGACATTAGCGAAAGCGATGAATGTGCATGTCGTTCGTTTGCATAGTTTAAATTTAGAACAACGTAAACCAAATGAAGCGGTAGATGTGGCGGTTCGCGCAGTAAAAGAACGAAATATTCGCGCCTTATTTGTTCGTCCGTACACATCATCTGATGAGAAGGAAAATATGGAAAAAACGGTGGCGGTGATGAAACAAATTGTTCAACATATGCCAAATCACTATATGCTCGGCAAAAGTGAACCGTTCGCACCGATTGAACGTTCACAGATGGCGACGATCGGATTTATTGTCGGAGCAGCTGCTTTCGTGTTTCTCGCCGTTCACTCTCTCGTGTCACCGATCATTGCACCGCTTGCGGCAGGAGGAGTGTTCGTTTTAGGTATTGCCGGTACGGTGTTAGCCATTGATTTTGCATTGAAAGCACTCGCTTTGCTTATCGCCATCGTCACTCCAATATATGCAGCGAAGCCTTCTTCTGTCCGAGAAGGGTGGCGTGGAACGTTTATCGCATACGGACGTGCGATAGCTATTTCATTTATCGGAATAAGCTGGATTGTGACGATGCTGTACGGAAATGAGTATATGGCTTATGTCGGTGAAGGATTTCGCGGGGTAAAACTCGTTTACGTCGTACCGCTAGCGGCGATGATGTTACTTGTATTGCCTTCACTCATCCAACAGCCACTTTTGGCGTTTTTGAAAAAGCTATGGAAGCAACCGATTACGATTGGACACGTCGTGCTTAGCATGTTCATTCTCGCCCTGCTGGCATATTACGTTTTACGCTCTGGTAATACCGGAACGGCAAGCACGTTTGAACTTATGTTTAGACAAAAACTTGAAGAGTGGTTATACGTACGTCCGCGCACAAAAGAGTTTTTGCTCGGTTTTCCAGCGTACTTGCTTGCGTTATTTGTCATAAATAAGCAAAAGAAGCTAGGAGCGATTCTCCTTGTCGTCGGAACGATCGGATGGCTATCGATGATCAATACATTTACACATTTGCATATTCCACTATTTATTTCGTTTATTCGCACGATATATAGTCTTGGGCTTGGATTCATCGTCGGTATCGTGCTGATTTACGCATATGAGTGGGCATGGAAAAAGGTGATACGATGAACATAGTGTTATCTGGATATTACGGTTTTCATAACGTCGGTGATGAAGCGATTTTATATGCGATCATTCAAGCGCTTCGTGCGCACGATCCGAACGTGCAAGTGACTGTGCTTTCTAACGATCCGGCCTTTACAGAAAAAACGTATGGTGTTCAGGCTGTGAATCGTTGGCGAATTAGTGATATCGTTCAAGCCCTCCGCCATAGTGACGGCTTAATTAGTGGCGGGGGAAGTTTGCTTCAAGATCAAACAGGATGGCGTAGCATTCCGTACTATACAGCCATTATGCAAATCGCCAAATGGTTAGGCAAACCGGTCATGGTTTATGCGCAAGGGATGGGTCCTGTCAACAAAAAGCAAAACCAATGGCTCATGAAATGGACGCTCAATCAAGTCGATCGTCTAACGGTGCGCGATGAGCCGTCGGCACAACTATTAAAAACGTTAGGTATCAAAAAGCCGATCACCGTCGTACCTGATCCAGTCATGGCGCTGAAGCCGTCGACAACACCAACCGTTTGGTGGCAACAACAATCGTTTACACGTCCTGTCATTGCTGTTTCCGTTCGCGATTGGGCGCGCGGTCGTCATTTCGAAAGAAAAATGGCAACGGCGCTCGACCGTTCCATTCAAGCAGGTTTTGATGTTGTATTTATCCCGATGCACGGACATCACGATGATGAAACGTCGCGACGTGTGTTGGCAATGATGAAAGAGCATGCGGTCGTTGCTCCTTATGACGCAAGCATTGAAGAAAAAATGGCGATGATTGCAAGCGCGCACTTGCTTGTTGGGATGCGCTTGCACGCATTAATTTTTGCCGCGGTCGGTCATACGCCGTTTATCGCTTTATCGTACGATCCGAAAATTGATGCGTTTGCAAACCAAGCGAATCAACCGGTGTTCGCTCACGTGGAAGATGATAGCTGGGACGGCGAAGCACTATTTTCTTATATTCAACAATGTATGAATAAACGAGAAGAGCGAAAAGAAGCGATGATTCGCGCCGTTGCACCGCTTCAACAAACGGCCGAGCAAACGGCAGGAGAGGCGCTCGCTTTGTTCCGAAAGAAAAAATAGGTCTAATGACCTATTTTTTATTTTTGTTATATAATTTTTATGAATCGTCTGATAAAATAGAAAACAATATGTACAGATTGTTTTCGTAAGGAGCGTGGA
Organism: Anoxybacillus gonensis; assembly: GCF_001187595.1. Lineage (GTDB taxonomy): Bacteria > Bacillota > Bacilli > Bacillales > Anoxybacillaceae > Anoxybacillus > Anoxybacillus gonensis. Next base: position 2,587,841 of record NZ_CP012152.1, on the reverse strand, counting down.
TGCGCCGATGTTTACGTTAGGAAAAAAGCTATTGAATCGCTTGCCTTTTAGTAAAAAATTTATGTTGCTTGCGACAATTTTTATGTTTACTCTTTTTTCAATTAGCGTCTTGTACGTTCGGTTATTGACTGATAAGGCAACGCTACTTGAAAAAGAAAAGCAAGGAGTGGCATATATTGCGCCGATGATTGATGCGATGTACGGCATACAAAAACATCGCGAATATACGACGACCGTTCTTCTTGGACATGGAAAAGAGGACAAAGTAGCAGAGGCGCAAGCGATGTTGAAAAAATCAATACAAACATTACAAAGTGTACATAAAGAGCAAAAAGCGAACTTTATTGAGGACGAGAAATGGAAGCAGCTATTGCAGCAAATGCAAGATGTGCAAGACAACTGGAAAATGTACACGGCAAGCGAGGCGGTGAAGCGTCATAACGCCCTTGTCTACGATTTGCATCAATTGTTGCTTCATGTAGCTAGCCGTTCGCACGTATCGCTTGATAACGATATGAACAATCATTATTTAGCCCGTTTATTTGTTGAGCATGTGCCATTTCTTACGGAAACGATCGGAGGGGCGCAGTCGTTTGCGGCGGAGTTGACGTTAAAAAGCGAATTGTATGAAATCGAACGTTCAAAAATGACGTATTGGGTAAACGGATTAGAAACGGCGATGCAAACGATCAGCCGTGCAACGACTCCTCTTTTCGTTGACGATGAAAAGATGCGCAAAAAAGTACAACAATATAACGACATCATTTCAACGGATTTATTAAGCATTTCCAGCTTATTTCAACGCGAATTTTTGCAAACGAATCGCATTTCGTTAACATCGGTTGAATTATATGAAAAAACGAATCATGCGCATGAACAGCTATATAAGTTGGCTCGCTTTTCACTACATGCGTTTCAAACGCATTTAGATGGTGAGTATCGGGCGGTGACCGTTGAAAAATGGCTGACGATCGGCTTAGGGGCGTTCGCTGTATCGGTCGTTATATACTTGTTTATCGCTTTTTACATGGCGGTGCGTGAACAAATTGCAGCGATTGAGCAGGCAAGCAAACAAGCAGCAAGTGGGGATTTAACGGTGCAAATGTCCGTCTCGTCAAACGACGAATTTGCTCATATTGCCCAATCGTTCCAATCGCTCGTTGCTTCATTCCGTTCGATGATTAGTGCAAACCAACAATTGACGTATGATGTATCGGCATCTGCCCATGAGCTGACCGCGATTACTGAAGAAGCGGCACAAGCGATGGAACAAGTCGGTGCGACGATGGAAGAAGTCGCTGCTGGATCGAGCAAGCAGCGCGTATGGGCGCAACAAAATGTCGAAGCCGTTCATACGCTTGTCGACGATACAAACTACATTTTATCTCGTTCACAACAGGCGGCTGAAGCGGCACGGGCGATGACGCGCGAAGCCGAAAAAGGAACAGCGGCGATGGATAAAATGATTGATCAAATGAAGACGATGAGCCATTTTATTACACAATCGAGCGAATGGATTCAAGCGTTGCATCAACGCTCTGCTGACATTGCCCAAATGGCGACGATGATTACAAACATTGCTGAACAAACGAACTTACTTGCGTTAAATGCTGCGATTGAAGCAGCGCGCGCAGGCGAGCATGGGCGTGGCTTTGCTGTTGTCGCAGACGAAGTAAGAAAGCTTGCGGAACAATCGTCTTTATCAGCGAAGCAAATACGCGAACTATTGCAAGAAGTGCAAACAGATACGTCACAATCGGTGGAAGCGATGCAACATGTGCAACAACAGTCCGAAAAAAGTATGGCGATCGCACACGAAGCGGACGAAACGTTTAACCGCATTCAACAAACGACAAATCATGTCATGACCCAAATGGATGATGTCGCCCAAAAAATTGCGGTCATGACGAACGCGTTTGATGAACTGGCGATGACGATGAAAGAGACAGAAACGATCGCTCAAGAAGCAGAACAGCAAACACAAACAGCGGCAGCTGCTCATGAACAATTGCTTTCTGCCGTTCAAGAAATTGCCGCAAACGTGCAAACGTTAAGCGACAAGGCGCAACATTTAGCCGAAAAAGGAAAGCAATTTACCGTTTAGTCCCGGACGTTTCTCCGGGATTTTTATTGTTAAAATTATGAAAATTCATTATAATAAAGGCGAACGTATATTTGTGAGGGGGATTTCGGATGGAACGGATGGAAGAGTATATTATTATGGAAGAAACAGCTGCGCTCGTGCCGCAATATGATGAATACGGCCGGCTCGGCACAATCGTTTATGAGCTGTATAACACGTACAAAGTGGACCAGTCGCCGAAACAAATTATGCAACAAAGCTGCCGTTACTATGGAAGCACGTATGAAGGAAAAGTAGAAGCCGCAAAACATATTCTCGGCATTCGGCAAATGGCTCCCGTCTCCGTTTGTGAAGCGCTTCGACTGTACTTCTTTCCAACATGTTCTCCTGACAGCGATCGATGCATATGGATCGCCCAATCTCACATCAAGATGATACAACCACACGAGAAAAAGAAAACGAAAGTCATTTTAAAAAATAAAAAAGAATTAATTGTTGATATACAAAAAGGGACGATGGAAGGAAAAAATGCATAAAACCGCGATGTTGATTTTCATTTTACAACAAAGAATAGTGAATAACTATGAAAAGTAGTGTATAATATTTCGAGAAAGAGAAAAGGGGGAAATGATGAGGACGTTACGAGGACATCATTTATTATGTGTACACGGGTTTCAAGGAATGGGCTATAGTGAGTCGTTCGTCAAAAAAATGAGCGAAATCGTTTCCGACATACGAAATGATGAATACGATTTTCCGATTCGCGTCATCGCTGCCCTCGATGAAGCATGTGATGCATGCCCGCATCACGGGGGAAACCGCTGTGAAGCAGATGAAGCGTCGAACGATCATGTGTTGGCGATGGATCGGCGTGTCATTCATCATTTGCAACTTGAAGAAGGAGCCGTATATATGAAATCTGAGCTCATCGAACGGACGAAACGAATGGTTGAACCAGACGATTTAGACATGCTTTGTGCAGGATGTTCATGGCTATCGTATGGCGTTTGTAAAGACGGAATTCGGAAATTGAAAAATTTTTCTGACAAAAACAAATAAAGATGTGCTATGATTATGAAATAAATATAGAAAGAAAGGGTTATTGCATATGAAAGTCGCAAAATTCGGAGGAAGTTCTGTTGCAAATGCAGCGCAATTTCAAAAAGTAGCAAACATCGTCACATCAGATGAAGCGCGCAAATTTGTCGTCGTCTCTGCGCCGGGAAAACGGTTTAAAGACGACACAAAAATGACGGATTTGTTAATTACACTTGCCAAAAAAGTAATAGAAAATGACATATACGAAGGAGTGCTCGCCCAAGTCGTTGCGCGCTATGATGAAATTGTAACTGATTTACAGTTGTCGCGCGACATTTTAGATGTCATTTCTGCCCATTTACAACAATTGATTGATACGTATCATCATCAGCCTGAACGTTTACTGGATGCGTTAAAAGCGAGTGGGGAAGACAACAACGCAAAACTGATGGCGCATTATCTCCGCCAGCTCGGATATGAGGCGCATTACGTCAGTCCGAAAGAAGCGGGCATTTTCGTCACAGACGAACCAGGCAATGCTCAAGTGTTGCCTGAGTCGTACGAACAACTCGCGAAATTAAATGAAAGAAGCGGCATTTTAATTATTCCAGGCTTTTTCGGCTATTCTCGCTCAGGTCATATCGTCACATTCCCGCGCGGCGGTTCGGATATTACAGGTTCGATCGTGGCGGCGGGTGTTGGAGCGGAGCTGTATGAAAACTTTACAGACGTTGATTCTATTTATTGCGTCAATCCGTCGATTGTGGAACATCCATGCCAGCTAAAAGAGTTGACGTATCGTGAAATGCGCGAATTGTCGTACGCTGGATTTTCCGTCTTTCACGATGAAGCGCTTGAACCTGTGTATCGCCGCGGCATTCCAGTATGTGTGAAAAATACAAACAATCCGGAAGCGCCAGGAACGATGATCGTCGCAACGAGAGACCATCGTGACCGCCCTGTTGCAGGCATCGCTAGCGATAAAGGATTTTGCAGCATTAACGTCAGCAAATATTTAATGAACCGCGAAATCGGATTTGGACGCCGTTTGTTGCAAATTTTAGAAGACGAAGGCATTTCATATGAACATACGCCATCAGGCATTGATAACATGTCTGTCATTTTACGCGAAGAACAACTCGCTGGCGACGTCGAGCGCCGCGTATTAGATCGCATCGTAAACGAATTGCGTGTCGATGAAGTGTCGATCGAACGGGATTTAGCGCTCATTATGGTCGTCGGGGAAGGAATGGAACGCAGCGTCGGTATTGCCGCAAAAGCAACAGCTGCTTTTGCCCGTGCCAACGTCAACATCGAAATGATTAACCAAGGTTCATCCGAAGTCAGCATGATGTTTGGCGTGAAAGCCGATGCAGTAGAAAAAGCGGTTCGTGCGCTATATGAAGTATATTTCTAATCGTATAAAAATGGAATAATCGAACAAAATAACCATAGCACACATAAGGGAGGAAAAAAGATGCGCGTGCTATGGTTATTTCTTTTTTTATTCGCCACACCTGTGCAAGCAGCGACATATGAAGAAGAAGTAAAACAGTATGTACAAGACATCGGATGGACGATGGAAGATTTGACGCGTTATTTAGCGAAATGGAATATGACGATTTACGATTTTTCTTCGCTTCATGCGTTAAAAAAACAGCTAGGCACCCCGATCACGCCTGAGCGTCTTGATGCGTTGCTTTTGCGGCATCACATGACGAAAGAAGAAGCAGAAGCACTTCTCGGACAGTTCGGTGAACAAATACAACATTATACGTTTGTTGAACATTTAGATTATGCGTTATCGTTTTACCGCGACCGTTACGATACGATGCAAGCGATGACCGATCTGTTAGCGACGATTGGGTTGACAGAAGAAGAAATTCGCCGTTTATTTGAACGCACCCCTCCGTCTGCGAAACAGGCGCTTGAACGTCTCGATGAACAAATGCAAACGCTCGTGCTGCGCGACCCATCTATGCCGTTAACAAAACAAGAGCGGGAAACGGTTCTCAACTTCTGGAATGAATGGCTCTCACTTTATCAGCTTCAAGCGAAAGTATATGAAGTAAACGAACGAGGACAAACCCCGATTTCGTTTGAACAGTTCCAGACGGTCACTGCCCCTGTTGTCATGGAATGGTATGATAAAGAAGGAAATTTTGTTGCGGATGTGTACATTCCGCGCGAACGAATGAATGAAAGTGCCTGGATTGATGTAAGCGAGCAACTGGCGCATATCGGCAAGATGGCGCTCGATTTAGAAAGCGGCTTGCTCGTTGCGCGCATGCCAAAAACAGCTTCTTCGTACGGAATGAACATGATCATTGGCCTCGGTTTCTTGTTAGCAAGTTTCGTACTATGGAGGAAAGGATTGTGATGAGAGTTATTGCCATTGCCCTTTTTCTTTTCGGCGCATCTTTCATTTGGGCCAATGCGCTCGGTTGGCATCAGGCGTATGAAGCGGTGCAACAAAGCGAGCAACCGCCCGTCCAACAAGAAGGTGCGATCGGAACGCTTTTCATTCCGAAACTAAACATATATATGCCGATTTATGAAGGTATGGAACAATTGGACAAGGGCGTCGCATACGATGAGCGAAGCGCGCTTCCGGGAGAGGGGAATCATACCATTTTGGCAGGGCATCGGGATACGGTATTTCGTCAGCTCGGTGACATTCAATTAGGTGATGAACTGATCGTACGGACGAACGACAAAACGTGGACATATGTCGTGCAACATATTCGCATCGTTCGTCCTGACGATCAAACGGTGCTCGTTCCAAAAGCGCATCCGACGTTGACGTTAATTACATGTTACCCATTTCGCTGGATCGGGGATGCTCCGAACCGATATGTCGTCGTGGCAAAACAAAAGCGCTAGCCTCTTTTTGTATGCATTTGTTGTTTAAATTGTTGCAGAAGCGTTTCACCGTGTAAGCCGCGTTGGACTAAATCTTCTAACACGACTTCAGCTAAATTGGATCGTTTGACAATCGTCGCATCCATTAATACGCTCATTCGCTCTCCCATCATCGTCACCGAACGAACGGTGGCGTGAATATGGGCGGGATCGTTTGTTGTTCTCGAAATGGTGACGAGTGCATCAAACGTCGTTCCGCTTTCTTTTAACGATGTAAATAGCTCACGATATGTTTGATCCATATATGCTTCGACAAGCCACCTTTTATTTTCATCTTCTTTATTAATCATTAAACCGTCAATGAGCGGAATGTTTTGTTTTTGCTCATGTAATAATGTGAGGGAAACGAGCTTAAATGTTTTCACAAAACCACCTCGCAACAGTAGTTATTTCCATTATATCATATGAACAACAGACAACAAAAAAAGAAAAGAAAAAGTGAAAATTGAATTTTCAAGCACTTTTTTCGCGAAAAAAGCCGAAAAAAGTGGCAAAAAACGAAAAAAACAGGTTGAAAATTAAAAAATCGAAATTTTACATCTTTTTTGTCATCTCGTATGATATGAATCGAGGAGGTGATAGAAAGATTCCTCTCATTTCCTTCCAAAATGCATCCTCTATCTGCTCCCTCACAGTTTGGCTAGCCCCCTTGCTAGCCTCTTTTTTTCAATTGACCGTCTATGAGGGGAGTGATATGCTAGAGGGTGAAACGAACAGAAAGGGGTGAATAAAAAGTGGAGGGCCAAATTTTACAAGCTGTAAAAGAATTGCTGCATGAAGTGCGTGAAATGCGAACAGAAATGGAAAGTTTGAAACAAGAGATGCGCGCAGAGATGGAGAGCTTCAAACAAGAAATGCGTGCAGAAATGGAAAGTTTCAAACAAGAAATACGAGAAGAAATAAAAGAGCTGCATGTGCGCATCGGAAAGTTAGAAACAAAAGTGGACAAGCTGCACGATAAATTTGAATTGCATGCGCAAAAACAATGGCAAACAGAAGCTGACGTGTATCGGTTAAAAAAATTAATTGGCATTGAATAAAGGGCAAAAAACGCCCCTTTTTTTATTTCAATGCTTCAATCATTTCATCAATGATTTTTATGACTACTTCTTCTACTCGTTTTCGCTTATGGGAAGGCAATGACTGCAATGCATATAGCCGCTTTGCGAGCTCACGCTGTTCATTCATATAACGAATAAGCGCAAGTCGTTCTTCATCCATCTCATTCGTTCCGTATGCGAGTTTGACTTCTTGCAATCGTTGTTCATCTGTCGGATGTTTGCCAAGTAAAAAATCGACGCTCACACGAAACAAATCGCTCATGTCAATGATCGATTTCAAATCAGGAAGCACTTCACCGTTTTCCCATTTGCTCACTTTTGAACGAGATACGTTTAACCGTTGCGCCAGTTGCTCTTGCGTCCAATGGTTCGCTTTACGCAAACGTTTAATTTGTTCGCTCATATGTTGTAGCATCATCTTCCACCAAATTCCCTTTTTCTTTTTACAATAGAAGAAGAATAGGGGATGTTTTGTTCTTTTTATGAACAAAATAACAAAATGTTCTAAAATAGAACAAAAATCGACAGGATCTTTGTCGAAAAAAGTTGATTGAATATTCATAAAATGTAAAAATATACATTGGAAAAACTTGAAGGAGAGGATGAATTGTGAATATTTATTTTTCAAATTTCATTGTTCATCAAACAAAAAGAGGAGGGAAAATGTGTGAGGTACTCATTAAAGAGAAACCGTATCCTCCTTTTCACGAGTCGCGAACAATTGAACCCATTCACTTTTCTGATTCACTTCAGTTTATTTCACCGATTGAAAAGTTGCCGCTTGAACCGATTCGTTACCGCATGATTACATGTACAACAAAAGACGACTTGTTTTTGTTTTTTAAAACGATAGATGATCAATTAATGATTGTCATGACGTTTTTGTTTGGAAAAGGGAAACTGCAAATATGCGTCAAACGTTGGAATGACCTCGAGAAGCGTTACATCCCCGCATCGATGAATGACCTCACAGCTGCTGAAGAACGAGCGATCTTATGTACAGTCCGCTCAGTTTCCATTCGTTCTGGGCAGAAAATTCGCTATTGTTTATTTTAATTTCATGTAAAAAATGAAAGAGGGGGAAAAATTTATACCAAAAAAACGAAAAATATATTTGTGAAACATAAAAAATGATGCTAAAATATAACTGTAGTACTATTTCCTTCTGTTTACGATAGAGAGCGGTTGGTGGCCAGAGGCAAAGAAAAAGAGCTGATGAACAACATCAGCTCTTTTTCTTTTACTGTGGAATGTAGGCACGCCATGTGGAAAAGTCAAATTCGTCTTTTTGTAAAAGTGATTTTGGAAAGATAAATGTCCATGGCTTACTTGTGTTTGCTTTTACTTCTAACTGTAACGTAAACGCTCCGCGTGCGACCACATCGCCCGATGCATCTTCGACGATTAAAGGTATTTGCTCAAACGTAATGTTTTTATCACTACCGTTACGAATGAGTAGGGTTACGACTAAATTCCCTTCGTTGTTGATAAGTGCTTGTAACCCCATGACGTTTACCTCTCCTTGCTTTGGTGGAGTAAGGGAGCGCACGAGTTGCTCAAGTTTTTGCTTGTCTTCTTCTTTTAAATGCTGCTGCCAACTTTCTTCTAAATCTAATTGGTGTGGCTTCTTTAACTCAAACGCTAATTTCCATCCCGTTTCAGGAATGTTTTCTGTATATAAGTCACTTGTTGTAAATACAAATCGCCACGGACGGCTACTTTTTGGTGGAATATCGCCGAGCTCATTCATTGGAAATACTTTTTTTCCAAGCACTTTTCCGTCTGGCCCAATGAGCAATAACGGCATATGGTCAAAACGAATAGGTTGATCTAAACTGTTGCGGACAAACGCCGTAACAACGTAATGGTCGTCTTCCTTTTTCCATTCTACACCGGATAACGACACTTGATTTTTTTTCAACGGCGGCAATTCGTTATTGATGTATTGGAAATAATATTTTTGTTCGGTCGTTAACGACATCATTGGGTGAATGGATAATGTCGTATGCACGTCTTCATCTTGTTGTTCATCTGCTCCGTCAAATAACTGACCAGCTTGAACGGTACTATCTTCCCCTTGTTTTTTCTTTTTGAAAAATGGAAACATTGTTCCATCTCCTTTCTTATTGTGAGATGAGCTGGGCAAGTTGTTGGGAAACATCTTTTTCTAATCGGTGATACATAGCTGTAAAGAGCTCCAACCCTTCTTTTGCATATTGGCGCATCGGATCTTCTTGTCCGTAATAGCGCAACCCAATTCCTTCTTTTAATAACTCCATTGCTTCTAAATGTTTTGTCCAGTGGAAATCGATGAGTGAAAGCATGGCACGTTTTAACGCCTGTTGATGTTCTTCTGTATATTGTAACGTTTCGAGGCGTCTTTTCCATGCCGAAATCGCTTGTTGTACGATCACTTCTACTTCTTTTCGTTCCACTATTCCTGTGAACGTCACTTGTTCATTTGTCACAAGGTGAATCGTTTCAGCGAGACGAGCGAGATCCCATTGTTCTGGAATTGTATCTTCTGGGCAAGTATAAGCGATTTCTCTTTCAAGAAATGCAGGAACCATACTTGCGACAATAGCGACGATATCCTCTTGTTCGAGCACGCGATTGCGGAGGGCATAAATCGTTCGACGTTGCTCGTTTAGTACATCGTCCAGCTTTAAGTTATATTCTCGCACAGAGAAATTGCTTCCTTCACAAATGCGCTGAACACGGTTGACAAATTCATGCACGTCTTTGTTTAATACTTCGCCGTCTTCGTTGACTTGCAATGATTTTTTCATTTTTTCTAGCTCTTCTTTTGCGAAGCGACGGAACATGTCGTCTTCAAGCGAAATGAAAAATTGCGAGCGTCCCGGATCACCTTGGCGGCCTGCGCGTCCTTTTAATTGATTATCAATGCGTCGGCTTTCATGGCGTTCGGTACCGAGGACGTACAATCCGCCAAGCTCTGCCACTCCTTCGCCGAGCATAATATCTGTTCCGCGTCCCGCCATATTTGTCGCAATTGTAATTTGTCCTTTTTGACCGGCGCGAGAAATGAGTTCAACTTCTTGTTCGACGCTTTTGGCGTTTAACAATTGAAACGGCAACCCTTCTTCTGCTAAATATTGCGCCACTTTTTCCGACTGTAAAATGGATGTCGTTCCGATCAGCATCGGTTGTCCTGTTGCATGAACGCGTTTCGCTTCTTTGGCGACCGCTTTATATTTCGCTTCGACTGTCGCAAAGACACGATCTGGAAAGTCTTGACGAATGACAGGGCGGTTTGTTGGAATTTGGATGACATCCATTCCATACAACGTTTGAAACTCTTTTTCTTCTGTTTTCGCTGTTCCTGTCATCCCTGATAAAATCGGATAAAGGCGGAAATAGTTTTGAATCGTAATGGATGCTTGAATTTTATTTTCTTCCGTTAACTCCAATCCTTCTTTTGCTTCAATCGCTTGATGAAGCCCGTTACTTAAACTGCGCCCTTCCATTGGACGACCAGTGAACATGTCGATTAACAACACTTTCCCGTCTTTCACGATATAGTCGACATCGCGCGTAAACATCACATATGCGCGCAACGCTTGAATGACGTAATGGTACAACACTTGATGTTCAAGATCATATAAGTTGTCGATGCCGAATCCTTTTTCAATTTTTTCAATGCCTCGTTCTGTTAAATTCACTGTTTTCGTTTCTTCGTCGTATTCGTAATCTTCATCGCGGACGAAATGTTTCACGATGCGTGCGCATAAATAGCTTAACTCCGAGCTGACCCCTGTTTTCCCTGCGATAATGAGAGGGGTTTTCGCTTCATCAATTAATACGCTATCGACTTCATCGATAATCGCATAATGAAATGGGCGTTGGACACGATCAGCGACACTGTATGCCATATGATCGCGTAAATAGTCGAAGCCAAACTCATTGCCGACACCGTATGTAATATCGGCTTGATATGCGGCTTGTTTTTCTTCTGGCGACATGTGTGGCAAGTTTAGACCGACCGTGAGCCCTAAAAACTCGTGAATTTTTCCGATTAGTTCACGGTCGCGGCGAGCTAAGTAGTCGTTTACTGTAATGACATGCACCCCTTTTCCTTCAAGGGCGCGCAAATAACTTGGGGCGGAAGCGACAAGTGTTTTCCCTTCCCCTGTTGCCATCTCTGCAATATTTCCTTCCGCAAGCACAAGCCCGCCGATGAGTTGCACGTCAAAATGACGCATGCCAAGCACGCGTTTCGACGCTTCGCGAACAGTCGCAAACGCTTCGACTTGTATATCAAATACCGTTTCGCCATTTTGTAAACGACGTTTGAACTCCTCTGTTTTTACTTTCAATTGTTCATCCGTCATTTTTTCAAACTCTAACTCCAGCTCATTGATACGCGAAACCGTTTTATAATAGTTTTTTAATTTCCGTTCATCGCTGTTGACTAACTTTTTTATGTAAGATAGCATCGGAACCTTCTCCTTCGTTGTAAATCGAATCGTTTCAACGTACAGTATACCATTGTTCCCAAAATGTTTCACGACCCGGAAAATATTTCTTTACTTTTTTGTGCTTGGGTGATATTGTAAGATTATTAGAAAAAATTATCAAAATATGAAACTTTTTTTCTTTTTTTTCGTTTTAGTAGGTGTATTTGCTTTTTTAGGCGAATACATATGTTACATTTTTTTGAAGGAGGACTTTTATGAAAAAATGGAAGAAGGCCGCATTATCCGTTAGTTTAGCTTCCGCACTCATCGTGCCGACGGTCGCTCAAGCGTCGACAGAACTGCCAATTGCCCAATGGAAAAAACAAGTGACAAAAGGGCAAACGTCTCTTGCTTACAAACGGTTTGAAGAGGCGCAAGATCAAGTGAGCGCCGACACGCTGATTGTGAAGTACAGCGAGAAAATTCCAGCTGCCGTTCATCGCAGTTTCGGAGCGACATTGAAGCAATCCTTTCCGCAACTAGGATATGACGTCGTCACCGTGCAAAAAGGGAAAGATATGCAGCAAGTGGTAAAAAATTACGCAAAATTAAAAGCCGTCAAACGTGTGACACCAAGTTTTACATACAAACGGCTCGGTTCGGCTGATCCGAAAGCAGATCATATGTATTTATTATCGCTTTTAAATATGGAAAAGGCGTTAAAACTGGCTGGAAAGTCTAATGTCACAGTTGCCGTCATCGACACAGGAATGGATACGAAACATCCTGAGTTGAAAGGGCGTCTCCTCCCAGCCTACAACGCGATCAATCCGGCGGGGGCGCCGATCAAAGATGTGCACGGAACGCACGTTGCCGGCATTATCGGTGCGAACGCCAACAACGGTGTTGGGGCGCATGGTGTCAACCCGAACGTCAAAATTTTGCCGATTGACGTATTCGGGGGCGGGTTAGGAGCAAGCGATTATACGATCGCCCAAGGCATTTTGTATGCGATTGAAAAAGGAGCAAAAGTCATTAATATGAGCCTTGGCGGCTATTTTAGCTCGCCGATTTTAGAAGAAGCTGTTCAAAAAGCGATCGACGCAGGGATTACAGTCGTTGCGGCAGCAGGAAACGAAGCGACAGATATGTACTCTATCCCAGCTTCGTACGAAGGCGTCATTAGCGTCGGAGCGACCGACAGCAAAAATAAACTTGCTGAGTTTTCAAACTACGGTCCGTCTGTAGACATTGTGGCACCGGGTGTGGACGTGTACAGCCCGATTTATGACTACACGAAAGGCTCTTCGTTTGCCGAGTTAAGTGGAACGTCGATGGCGTCGCCAGTTGTGGCGGGTGTGGCGTCGCTTCTTTTATCGAAGTACCCGAATTTAAAACCTTATCAAGTTGAATGGATTTTAGAACGTACGGCAACGGATTTAGGGGAAAAAGGATACGATTTAACGTACGGCAATGGTTTAGTCAATCCAGTGGCAGCGCTGCAATATAACATCAAAAATGTGCCGCAAAAAGAAAAATGGAACGATGAAACGATTTTAGCGAAAGCGCCAGTCATTGATGCGAAAGAACCGTACGTGAAAACAGGTTCGTTCACAAAACCAGAGGAAATGCATTGGGTGAAAGTGAACGTTCAACAAGGCGAAAGCGTCCAAGTGTTGCTCGAAGGAGCACAATCATACGACTATAAGCTCGTATTCCGTTTCTACCCGGAAGGAAAAACGGCGTCTGAAAAACCGATTCAAGTCAATAATGGTCGCGCAGGCGAAATGGAAGCGAAACTATTTACGGCAAAACAATCAGGTGTGCTTGCAATCGGCGTCACAGATGCGAACGGCAACTACAGCTTGCAAGGAAAGTCAACATATACGTTAGCTGTACAATCGTTTACAGAGCTTGCAGACGATGGTTTGACAAAAGAAAATCCAGCTGTCATTGAACAATTGCCGTTTGTTGCAGAGAACTTAACGTTTGTCCCAGAAAAAGATGCAACGGAAAGCGACCGTGACTATTTTCAATTTACTGTAACAGAACCGACGACAGTGAAGTTTCAATTGTCTCCTGTTCCAGGGATTGATTCATCGTTAAACATTTATTTGGCTGATGAGCTATATCGTCCTGTGGATCCAGATGCGAAATATAAAGAAATCACATTCCCGATTGCATCTGGAAACAATAACGGCATAAGCAAAGGAGAGACGCTCACGTTTGAAGCGCAACCGGGCGTGCCATATGTCGTTGAAGCTTCTAGCGAACCGATGGGCGGATTTTATCCAATGATGTTTGAGCTGGCGATGTCAAGCAATCAAGTAAAACAGTTAACCGGTTCAGCAATCCCATATCAACTTCGCGCAGAAGTCGTCACGCTTCCAGCTGACGAAGACAACTTCCCAGCACGCGAGCCGATGCCGTCGGAAGAAGGGGCTGTGGAACAAACTGAAAAAACACAACAACAAATGCGTAAACCAAACGATGTTGTTGTCATTATTGACGATGGAAGTTGGAACAGTTTCGATCAAGAACAAGTGCAACAAATTAAAGCAAATGCTCGACCTTACAACATTGGAGAAAAAACAGAAGCATTTATCCAGTTTAGTGGCGACCAAGATTTTTATCGCTTCACTGTCCCAACAACGGCTGTGTACGAGTTTTCGTTTGCGACACCTGACGATATGATGCCGTCAGCTACATTATTCGAATATGATGAGAAAAAAGACGATCTCGTACCAGTAAACAACTTTTGGCCATTTGATTGGATGACAGGCAAAAAACAAACAGACTGGACGCTCATTTTGGAAGAAGGAAAAACGTACTACATGTTAGTACAAAACGACAATTATCAACCGGTCGCTGAACCGTACAGCATGACGTCGAAAAAATTAATCGATGCACCAAAAGATAAAAATGAGAAAAATAACGAACCAATGCAAGCAACAGTTGTAAACGTCAATGAAACGAAAACAGGAAACTTCGTGCTTCCGAACGATGTCGATTACTACTACTATAAACATCGTCAAGCGAACGAGCTGTTGACGCTTTTTGCACAGCCAAGCAAACCGAATGCATCGCTGCCAAAATCATTGCGCGGCACATTAGTTCCAATCATCTCGGTTGTCGAAGATACGAACGGCAATATGACGATTGACGAAGACGAATACGGCAAAGCTGTTACGTTTTTCCCGAATGGCTGGAGCCCATTATACGACGTGCACGGATCGTTCCGAGCGAAGAAAAACGTTGGGTATTTCTTCGTCGTCAACTCGTTTATGTTTGATGGACTATCGCTTCAGTCGTACAACTTTGGCATTCAATCGTTCAACAAAAAAGATGAAGACGCATCGTCTGTCTTGAAAAACAACGTACCATCGAAGCCGCTTTCTCTTTATAAAAAAGGAAATACGTATGAAGCAACGGGGTATATGAACATCGTTGACTACGGAGATAAAGACGCGTACAAATTTGTCGTTGAAAAAGACGGCACATTTACATTCAAGCTCGATGTACCGGGCACGATGGACGGCGTCATGTCCATTTTCGATGCGAAAGGACGCCTCGTGCAAACGTATGACCATTACGGTGACGGCGACGCAGAAATCGGTACGCTTTCGTTGAAAAAAGGAACGTACTATGTCGTCGTAGAGGAATCGCTCGCTCGTCCAAATGCTAAGCCATACACGCTCTCTATAACAAAGAAATAGATGAAACGAAGGTTGCCTGCACATGTAGGCAGCCTTTCTCTTTTTCCAGACGCATCGTGTCGCCGATCGTGTTAAAATAAATATAAGATTCATAGACAACGAGGTGAATCATATGCGATTCATATGGCTTACGTTCTTTTTTTTATTGTTGTTTCAACATCCAGCTCATGCTCATGTCGTTGATTTAACAAATAAAGCAAAAGCGCAAGCGTACGAAGATTACTATCCGCTTATTGCGCGCTATAAAGGAACGAGTGGGGTGACGTTTGAAAGTTACAGCACATATTGGAACGAAACGAAGCTTGCCCAACTTGAGCAAGAGTTATTAAAAAACAAACACGGTGCCGAACTTTCCTTGTTAGGAAGTGTAAAAATTTTTCCTGATTACCCCGCAGGACAAAACGTGCTTGGACAATATTTTGCGCAATATCAAGTCAGTCCGAAGCTGTCTCTTCTTCCAAATCGATATATTCATTTGTATGGAGGAAATGAATGGACGACGGTGGAAGAGATGGCGACGACGTTAGCGCACGAGTACGGGCATCATTTCACTTATTATTATTTATTAAATAAAGAACAGCGCCGTCCGAACGAATGGCTGCAGTCGCAGTATGCCGCTGCGCGCGAGTTGTTTCGCTACCCGACCGTCCATGCGGATGGGAGTGGAGAATATGAATGGTATATGCCGGAAATATTAGCTGAAGACTATGTGCAACTATTCGGGTCGCCGCATGCGCTAAAAGGGCATATGCAAATGAACGCCCATCTTCCGACGCCGTTTGAGCTTCAAGCGCTACAAACGTATTGGAAAAATCAACTTGGCGCTACGTATGAACCGATGCCTCCGCTTTCATTACTGCTGACAAACTATACGGTAAAAAATAACGTGTATTCGCTAAAGCTTTACACATATGCCGATACAACCGCATATTTAAACGCGCAAGATGGACAAGGGCGCTATGCTTCCGTGTATATCGGAAGTGTGCCAAAAGGGGTAAACGAAACGGCATATGATGGGACGAAGCTGAATAGTCAAGTTTCTTGGCTATTTCGCTCAACGATTGTCGATACGGCATTATTTCGTGTCGTTCAGCCAACAACGAAAGGATTTAATCGCGGTTCAGCGACGTTGCGTGTCTCGTATGGAGCGATCGATACGCTTGTTTCTACTCCTCCGCTTTTTCCAGACGTCGTCCGAGAGGAGCTGCAGGAAGCTGCGCGGCTGTTGTATGAACGAGGGATGATCTCAGGATTCCCAGACGGAACGTATCGTCCGAACGAACGGCTCCTTCGCCGTCATGCCGCCCTTATGCTTATTCGTGATTTACAGTTGACGCTCCCTGAAGGATATGTCGTCAAGGCGCAAGATGTAAAACCGACGGATCCGTGGTATAAAGAGATGGCGATTGCTGAGGCGTATGGATTGCTTACCGGATATAACGGGAAGCTATATCCGAACGACTACATTACCCGTGCCCAAATGGCAACCATTTTAACGAGGGTGTATGCCGATGTGTACGAACAGCCGACGACAAATGCATCGTTTTTTGATGTGCCCGCTTCTCATTGGGCGTATCAGGCGATCGATACGCTTTTTTACAACGGCATTACGATCAACAATCCGTATCGCCCGAACGATTTCGTGACACGCGGACAGTTTGCCCTCTTTTTAAAACGGACGCTCGATAAAAAATAGCGAGGAAGGCTTGTCCTTCCTCGCTATTTTGCGTTGATCGCACGGTAGAAAAACACCGCAAACTCCGCACGTGTGACCGTTTCTTTCGGACGAAATGTTCCGTCTTCATATCCGTTCGCAATACCTGTTGCAACGAGTTTTTCAATCGCATCGTACGCCGCATCCGTTTCTTTGACGTCAGTAAACGGCACATCCGCCCCACGCTTTAACTTCCATGCCTCTGCAAACCACATGGCAAGCTGTTCACGCGTCAACGGTTCATCCGGTTGGAATGGCTTATCGTTTTTACTGATGATATTTTCTTTGACAAGCGCGTTAATCGCACCAACGGCCCAATGATCGCTCGACACGTCTGTAAACGTTTCTTTTCGATTGTTCATATCGAAATTGAAATACGTGGCAATTAGTCCTGCCGCTTCTGCTCGCGTCATCATTGCATCTGGCTTAAAGTAGCTTTTTGCATATCCGAGCACAATTTCTTTTTTACCTAACGTTTCAATTTCTTGATTTGCCCAAAAATCTTTTTCAACGTCTTGAAATTTTCCCGCGTCCTGTGCATACGCAAGCACGCGTCTTGCTCCTATGTATCGTTTTTTATAGTAGGAATCATCTAACGACGTGACGATAATTCCTTTGGATGAACTCGCATGAATAAACCGATTGTCGCCGATATAAATCCCTGCATGCGACGGCCCTTTTTTATACGTTTCAAAAAAGACGAGATCCCCAACGCGTAAATCTTCTTTCTTCACTGCGTTTCCTTGCTTATACTGCTCCGCTGTCGTCCGCGCTAATGTGACCCCTAGCCCACTCATCACATGGCGTGTAAACCCGGAACAGTCAAATCCTTTTTCTGAACTTCCCCCGAATTGATACGGCACCCCGACGTATTTTTTCGCAAGTGGAACGAGCCGATCATAACTATCGCTTGCATAAGCGAAGGAAGGGAAGAGAAAAAACAAAAGCAATGCTGAAACAAACCGCCTCACATGATACACCTCACTTCGCTATTGTTCTTGCAATTTCGACATTTTCACACTATTCCAAGTGTATCATAAATAGGAGAATGGTAATTTTACAGTTATGTAACAAAAGTTTTTGACAAAATTTACGCTTATAGGTATTGAAAAAAGTCGAACATTCGGTAAAATGGTGAATAGGTGGAAGACTACATGTGAAAAAGTTTTGTTATTCCAACAAAGAAAAACTGTTCAAAAAATGGTTGACACGATGCATGGAAAAAATTATAATGTAGTTTGTAGTCATTCACTCGCTAAGTTTAAGAGTTTTATAGAGAAAACATACATATCTCTTAAATTTAGCTAAACTTAAATAGAAAGAGAAACAAAAGGAGGAAATATGTCGATGGCTTACCAACCAAAGTCTTATCGCAAATTTTTAGCTGGTACAGTCTCTGCAGCAGTTGTTGCTTCAGCGATCGCACCAGTAGCAAGCGCAGCTTCTTTCACAGACGTAGCAGGAAGCGTGCATGCAGATGACATCGCTACATTAGTAGCAAAAGGGTACATTAAAGGATACGGTGACAACACATTCAAACCAAACAAATCATTAACACGCGGTGAAGCTGCAATCATCTTCTCACGCATTTTAAAAGATGCGGGCGTAAAAGCTCCTGAGCAAGGTGCGGGCTTCCCAGACGTTCCTGCAAGCAACGCTGAATTAGCAGAAGCTGTTGCGATCGTGAAAGCAGCAGGTGTGATGAGCGGAGACGAGAAGGGTAACTTCAACCCGAACGCAACAATCACTCGCGAACAAATGGCGAAAGTTGTTGTTGAAGCGTTCAAATTAACAAAACCTGCAAACCACACAACAAAAGTAACTGACCTTGACAAAGCAGGCGCATGGGCGCGTGAATACATCCAAACATTAGAAGCAAACGGCGTAACGAAAAACACAGAATTCATGCCAAAACAAAGCGTAACACGCGGTCAATTCGCTTCATTCGTCGTTCGTGCGATGAACGTTGGTGTAACAGCAGCACACATCACTGGTGTAACTGTTGTTGACCTCAACACATTAGAAGTAACATTCAACGGCGAATTGAAAGAAGTGAAAAAAGAAGACTTCGCTATCCAAGGCGTTGAAATCGAATCTGTATCAATCAAAGCCGCTGCAGCAGCTGAAGCAAAAACAACAGTTGTTGTTATCAAAACAAAAACAGCGTTAGAAGAAGGCAAATCTTACAGCGTATCTTACAAAGGTCAAACAACTGACAAAACAAAAGTTGATGTGCCTGTACTAAAAGTTGAAGCTGTAAGTGCTCCTAGTGCCAAAACTTTAAAAATTACAGGTACAGGTTTACAGTTCTTGAAGTCTGAAGATGTAACTGTGGCAGGTAACAAAGTTCTATCTGTTGTTCCAGATACTGATGGAAAGGCGGCAACGGTATCTTTAGAAAATAAACTTGCTCCTAACGCTAATACTACAGTTTCTGTGAAAATTAAAGGTGAAAAGAAAGACTTTACGACTAAGTTTGAGTACAAAGTAACTTCTGTGTCTATCGAACCGCAAACATTTGATGACGATCGTGCGGGTCAAAGAGTTAAGTTTAAAGTGAATGGCGAAGATGCAGATGTGGATTATCTCAAGTTGGCGGGTTATTCAGTGGCTTTCGTCGCTAAAAAAGCTGATGGTACGGCTGCAAATGGTTTCTTTGATGGATCTTCTACCAATACTTCTTCAACTGGTGTAGTCGCTCATCCTGTTACTAAAGGGGACTATACTGTTGAAGTTCAAGTGACGAGAGCTGGAGAAGCGTTAGTGACTGACACTGCAAACATTAAAGTTGTTAACCTTGATACTGAAGCTACGGAAGTTAATTCAGTAACATTCTATAACTTTGGAATTGACAAAACTGATGACTCTTCTAGTGCATATAATGTTTCATTATCAGATGACGACTATGTCATGAACAGCACAACATTAGTTGCTGGCGAGAAAGCAAAAGTATATAAAGTGGAAGCAACTGTAGCTGGGGAGAAAGTTGTTGTTTCTTCGAATGCTTTTGAAGTGAAAACTTCTAATCCAGCTGTTGTATCTGTGTCTAACGGTGTTTTAACTGCTGAATCGGCAGGTACTGCAACAATTACTATCAAAGTCGGTGAAGTAACAAAAACGTTTAACTTTACAGTAACGAATGTTGCCCGTAAGCTTTCGAAGGTGACCGTAGATCCAGCAAGTGTAAGTATTGTCAAAGGTTATCAAAAAACTGTTACAGTAAAGACTTTAGATCAGTATGGCGATCCGTACCGAGTTAATCAAGTTGCTGATCTCGTTGAAGTAGTACCAATTGCAGGATCAAACGATATTGTCACATTTACTGACTTTACAACTGATACACCAAACTCTATTGGAAAGGTATCCGTAAGCTTAACAGGTAACGCAGCAGGAAGTGGTACGTTCTACTTCAAAGACAAAGATGGTAATGTGATTGGTTCGTTCTATGTTAATGTTTCTGCAGTGGATAATACAGGTAGTAAGAAATTAGAGGTTATTTCTAAGGCACCTGCGTCGACTGATAATACTTTAGATTTACAATCTGATAAAACTGTGACATACCAGCTGTCCCGTTACAATACTGAAGGAATTTATATGGATCCGATTGAGTTGCAAAATTATGAAATTGAAGTTGTAGATGGTACTGTTGCCAAGGCACAATTTGTAGATGTTAATGGCAGCACTACTGGTAGTTCAACAAGTGCAACTCTTAATGCTAAAATTGTTGGTACGTCAGGAGATTATGGTTTCGTAATCACAGGGCTAAAAGCTGGTACGACAGATGTTTTACTAAAAGATACGGCAAGTGGAAAAGTTGAAAAAATTACAATCACAGTTGTTAATAACCCAATTAAAATCAATACGGTTAATTTCAAAACAGTACCTACTGTTGATTATGTTGGCGCGAAAATCAACTATGAAGACGTACTTGATGTGACTTACAGTAACGAAGATGATATCGTGAACGGCATTACTCTATCTAAGAGTACACTTCATAAAGTGCGTATTTCTGAAGATACAGGAACTGAAGGATTACTTTACCTAGATGTGGATGGTGATGCATCTTATACATCGGGTACAGACATTGGTTTAGGTATGTTGAAACTTAAATTAACTGCTGACTCAACATTAGTGGGTACAGTTCCTACAGATGCAGTAGTTGGTTACACAACAGTTAATGGTGATAAAGGTAAGAAAGGAACATTGTTATTTAAAGTATTGACTGATGTAACAGGTTCTGATGAAACTACTTCAATTGCTGCTACTGCGGTGACTGTTGAAGTAAAATAAATTGGGGAGCATGTCTATCACGCCCCGAAGATTGATAGAAACAGAGAGCCATTGAGTGGCTCTCTGTTTCTTTTTCTGTATTTTTGTTGATGTGCTGTGGCATTTTTTGCGGCAGCTGTTGTTGAAATTGCGAGAGGAATAGAAAAATGTTACAATCTCCGTAGCAACTACATAAGCAGGGTGGGCGGTTGACCACTTCCCCGATGAAGGGAGGTGGGAATATGACGACGTATGAAGCATTGAGTCTTATTGCGCAATTCAGCTTAGTGTTCATCGGAATGCTAACATTGACTGTTACCATCGTCGTCTATATAAACAAAAAGAAATAACCGTCCCCCCCTCGACCAAAGGTGTGAAACGGTTATTTCTTTTTTATCTGTTACACATCTAAAGGTCAGCCGCTCTTCTTGCGGCATGTAGTTGCCTGCTGAGTGTTCACCGCACTCAGCTTTTTTATTTTATGAAGTATCTGCTTATATTATACAAATGATATAGCTAGTTTGACAAGTGGGATGAGTGTTACCCGTTGGTAGCGTGCCTGTCACTAGTTTTGCGTGCAGAGTATCAAAAAATTTTTCGCAGGATTTTTCCCGTTTTTGTCGAAAGGATGTGCAAGGAAGTTCATGTGAGGTGAAATTGTGTGCCGTGGAAATCGGCGTGATTCGTTGTTTAAAGAAACGAATGATTTTCGTGCGTTTTTGCATATCCTCGAACAGCTTCATGAAAAAATACCATTTGAGCTCGCTTCGTATTGTCTTATGACGAATCATTTCCATCTCCAACTTCGCTCACAGCATGAATCCATTTCAAAAGTAATCACACCTTCAAACTCCTCAGTTTCGTTTTGTTTATTGTAGTAAAATAAAAAGAAAGGAAGTGTGATGATGAGCGGGCAAACCGATATTGCGTATAATAATTATGACATCATATTCCACAATATGACCGCTCAATTTAAAGAAAAGGTTCTTGACTTTTATGGTATTCAGACTGCTCCAATTGTTCGTGTAGAAGCGGTGGATTTGCCGACTATTGCAGTAAATGACAGAAGAATGGACTTTCTGTTTTTGCTAGCGGACGATACGTACTTACATCTTGAGTTTCAGACAACGTTTGATGAGAAGGATTTGGATCGGTTCCTTCAATACGATGTGAGCGCTTATGAAAGGTACAAAAAGCCGATTAAAACAGTAGTCATTTATGGTTCTAATGTCGAAAAGGTGTTAGAGCAAAAAAGCTATGGCTCTGTCCAATATAATATACAAGCAGCATTGATGAGAAACTATGACGGTGATGCCATCATTCAAGATTTATGGACAAAAATAGAGAACGAAGAAGAGCTTACAGATCTAGATGAGTTGCATCTTATTTTCCTCCCATTAATGCAGAGCTCGGTGAATCGTTCAGAACGAGCCATCGAGACAGTCGAACTCGCTAAACGAATAAAAGACGAGGAAAAACAAGTACGCTTACTGGCGACGATTATTGCGGTGTCCGACAAGTTCATTGATAAGGAGTATGTGGAAAAATTGATGGAGGTCTAAGTATGGCGAGAGTCATTCGAATGGCGGAAGAACGCGCAAGAATTAGCGAAAGCCAGCAGGCGATAAAAAAATACTTAGGCGCACGATTAGGTTTGGAAAGTAAACCGATGCAAAATAAAATAGACCTTATTACGGATCTATATTTGTTACATCATTTATTGGACGACTTATATCGAGCGGAGAAAAGAGAAGAAATGGCTCGTTTGATTGACATCACATTAGAAAAACAAAATGGGATACGTGCCAGTCACATCCCGAAGGTTGACAGATACAGAGAGTCGTTGATTGGCTCTCTGTTTTTCATTCCTAAAGCAGGAATCTCCTCGTTTTTATCGAAAATACACAACAAAACAGAAAGCGAGGTGCATATATGGCCATTGATCATGATCGGTTGTTTAAAGAGATGATTATGACGTTTTTTGAAGAGTTTCTTCTTCTCTTTTTCCCGCATGTGCATGAGCATATCGACTTTCAGCATGTGGCGTTTTTATCGGAGGAACTGTTTACCGATGTGACGGCAGGGGAAAAGTATCGCGTCGATCTGCTTGTTGAGACGAAGTTGAAAGGGGAGGATAGCCTCATTATCGTCCATATCGAAAATCAAAGCTATGTGCAGCCATCGTTTCCAGAGCGAATGTTTATTTACTTTAGCCGCTTGTTTGAGAAATACCGAAAGCGAATGTTGCCGATTGCGGTATTTAGCTACGATTCTCTTCGCAATGAGCCTTCATCGTTTACGCTCCAATTTCCTTTTTTCGATGTGCTTCACTTTCAATTTCTTACAGTTGAGTTGCGCAAACAAAATTGGCGTGATTACATTCGCCACGACAATCCAATCGCCGCTGCGTTGTTAAGCAAAATGGGGTATACTGAAAATGAACGGGTAGAACTAAAAAAGCAGTTTTTACGAATGATTGTGCGTATGGAATTAGACGAAGCAAAGCAACGATTGTTAATCGGCTTTTTTGAAACATATGTGAAGCTGTCGGATGAGGAAGAACAACAGTTGCGAAACGAGGTGAATGAAATGGAAACAAAAGAAAAAGAACAAGTGTTGGAATTAATGATTTCGTATGAGAAGAAAGAGAAACGAAATATTGCGAAAAGAATGTTAGACAAAGGATATGATGTGCACACCATTCACGAATTAACGGAACTTCCTGTAGAGGAGATTGAGGAGTTAAAGGAACGGTGCTAGTGCACTGCGATATAAATTCAGTTAATGTGAAGGAATCAGAGTGATAGAACTCTGGTTCCTTTCCTTTTCTCGTCTTTTTTCAGTGTCTCAGAACCCTGTGAAACTGTCAAGGAAAGCACTTGACAGCTCCACGGAGTTCTGAGGAGAGGTAGGTAAGACGAGAAGGAGGAAATGCAGCCCACCTGCGCTCGTTTTTAACTAGCCTTTGCATATTGAGTCGGTATTTGATAATGAAGAACACCTTGTATACGTTGGTGGTTATAATAGCGAATGGTATTATGTCAAGAAAATAGACACATAGAATGGAGAAACATTTTAACTCCTACTACCGCACTTCGTTTGGTGCCTCTTGATAAGGAGAATGGTTGGTAAACCTTTCCCCTTATCAAGAGGATTAAGAAACCGCCATATCGCGACTTCATTCAGAGAAGGATTGTTTTTTGCCGTGTTGATGCAGCTTCTCATATGCCATCGGAGACATGTACTTGTTAGCGGAATGAATTCGCTGAGAGTTATAAAAACACTCAATATATTCAAAAATCCGATGTTTGGCCTCTTCCCTTGTTGTAAAGGTCTCGTGGAAAATCAGTTCCTTTTTGATGATGCTGTGAAACGATTCCGCACATGCGTTATCATAACCGTTTCCTTTTCGACTCATGCTGGTTTGCATTCCATGCTGTCGTAAAATAGCTTGATACTCGTTCGATGCATATTGGCTCCCTTGATCCGAATGGTGAATCAGACCTGGTTGAGGCTTTCTCTGGTTGAGGCTTTCTCTGGTTGATGGCTCGGTTTAATGCTTTGATCACTAACTCTTTTGTCATTCGTTCGGAAAGATACTAGCCAACGATTTTACGAGAAAACAAATCCATGACCGAAGCGAAATACAGCCAGCCTTCTTTCGTCCAAATATAGGTGATATCCGCCACCCATACTTTGTTCGGCTTATCCACTTCAAACTGCTGATGTAATAAGTTGGGATACACAGGCAAATGATGCTTCGAATTCGTGGTGGCCTTATATTTTTTCTCCGTTTTGGAACGAATGTCATCGTCTTTCATGATTCTTGCGACGGTTTTCTGAGAGACCTTCACTCCTTGTTTCTGAAGGATTTTTGTGATTTTTGGACTGCCATACGTTTCTCTTGACTCGATATGAATCTTTTTGATTTGTTTTTTCAACGTTTCGCGTCTTTCGACCGACCCGACGCTGTCAAGGGAAGACATTGACGTGACGAGAAGGCTTGTTGAGGCAGGGAGAATTGTGGGAATTGGATTGTTGGATCATGTCATTGTTTGTCGGGGAGAGATTCGTGTCGTTGAAGGAAAAAGAGTATGTGTAAGAGGAGAAGACGATGCTCGACTGGTTTATTGTGAAAATGAAACGCTAATTTGGTGTGGAAGTCAGGCAGGAGGATGTTGGGTATGAAGCGTCATTTGACTACAAGAAGGTCGATGCGTTGCTTATTTCTCCGAGCACATCAAGAAGCTGAAGAATCCGCTGTTGTTGGAACCGTTCCTATATGTAGCGAGAAGTGAACTCGGCAATCAAACATTGATGAAACATATAATATGTCAAAAGGAATTTTCGTGCTATCGTGTACAGTTAAATGGTATAATATGTTTAAGAAGTTCCATTTTCGTTGAAAGGAGCGAAAGTCATGGATTTCGTGAGAGTCATAAAAAACAGCAATGATTTAGAAAAAATTATAGATATACCTGAGAAATTAAGAAACAGGAAAGTAGAAGTCATTGTCCTCCCCTATACAGATAAAGAAGAGGTAGAACAAGTGGGAAAAAAAAGCTTGAGGGGGGCGTTGTCAAAATATAAAAATGAGTTTTTGCGAGCTCGAGAAAGCGATGCTTGGTCTAAGGCCGTGGTGGATAAATATGAAAATCGTTGATACAAACATTATCCTAAGATATTTGCTTAATGATCATGATGATTTGTCAGCGAAAGCTGCAACGATTATCGAAAATAACAAGGTATTATTGCTGAATGAGGTAGTAGTTGAAGTCGTTTATGTTCTGGAAAAAGTGTACAAAGTAAAAAACGACGAGATATGTGATACTCTTTTAGAACTGTTTAAATACGATAATATTGATGTCGATGATATCGACATACTAGAAGAAGCGCTCATTTTGTTTGTAAAAAGACGGATGGACTTTGTTGATGCTCTTTTATACGCCTATAATAAAGTGAAGGGGTACCAAGTATATACTTTTGATAAGAAGCTAAACAGCATAATTGAGGAATAGGATATAAGCGCAAGGCTGGATAGAAGCAACGCATTCAATGTGAGTGTGTTGCTTTTTGATTTGGTGAAATTTATACTCTACAAACCGGGATAAAACATCAGTTTTTTGGATTTTCTATTTTATTAGTTCATCACCACAATATGTAATTTTCCTGTACAAAGATGTGCAAAAATCATTGATTTACTGATTTTTCCTCACAAACGTAAATACGGTATGTTCAGAAAAAAATCAAGTACAACTTTTGGTGATGAACCCTTTTAATGGTTGGTCTTTCTTAGATTCTTTTTTCTTCTTACTCTTTGTTTTCAAGTATTTATAGTAACCCGATTTTGAAATCTGTAGTTTTTTACATATTTTAACGACTGGATATTTTGTTTTGAGCTCGTCTACTACTTTGAACTTCGCTGTCTTCCCTCCCTTTTCAAGATTTGCAGATACTTTTTTAAAATTTCATTCTCCATCTCTAGTTCTCGTATGATGAAATCCTTGTCCATTTCAGGATGATTTCTAACTTTTCGTTTTAGTCCTACTTCCCCATACATTTCAGATTCTTATTTTGCGCAATTCAGCTTAGTGTTCATCGGAATGCTAACATTGACTGTTACCGTCGGCGTCTATATAAACAAAAAGAAATAACCGTCCCCCCTCGACCAAAGGTGTGAAACGGTTATTTCTCTTTAGCTATTACACATCTAAAGGTCAGCCGCTCTTCTTGCGGCATGTAGTTGCCTGCTGAGTGTTCACCGCACTCAGCTTTTTTTATTTTATGAAGTATCTGCTTATATTATACAAATGATATAGCTAGTTTGACAAGTTGTGCCTGTCGCCCGTATGAGCAAAATGTTTGTGGGAGGAAGTGAAGTCCTCGTTTATATGGTTCAAGGGGATAAAAGAAGGGGGATGAGCAAAAAAGATGCAAAAAGGACTCTCTTCCTGTATTGTGATAGTGCAACCAAATCACCAAGGAGGTCAGAGAGTCCTGTGCAACAGTTTATCACAAGTGGACAAACATGAAAAGAGTTAGGAGCAGAATTGTTTTCGATGTTACAAAAAAATATGGAGACATGCTTCAACAGGTATTGGAATGGCTAGATGAAGAGCTAGCCAAGCAACGAGATGAAAAGCGTTATTACTTAAAAGATAAACGAACGGTACAGATGCAGACGTTATTTGGGGAGGTGGAGGTTCGACGCAATTCCTATTTGGATCGAGAAGAAGGCGTGTATACGTGCTTATTAGATGCGTCCCTCGGGTTCGATGGGGCAAAAGGAGTAAGTCCGTCCATTATTGGAGGAAACCGCCATCGAATTAGCTGTGACGGATCCTTTGTATTTCCAAGCGGCCGAAGCGCTAAAAAAGATAGTAGGCTATGCGGTGATGAGCCATGAAATGATTCGCCAACTTGTTTTACAAGCAACGGTGGAGACCCATCGCCCGATGGGAAGTGCAGAGGGAACGATGCACGTGTTTGCGAAGCGCGTAAAAGCTGGACGGAGTTGGTATGAAGAAGGGATTCGAACGTTTTTACATGTGATGGTAGCTGTGAAAGACGGGTTAACGATTCAGACGTGGAGAGGAGAGGTGGTCGTCGAGGAAGAGAGAGACAGAGCGATCTACACTCGTGAAAAAGGTAGTCAAGAATGCAGGAACAGTGGAGTTGGCAGTAGGTAATATTTTTCATCTCCAGCAATCATGTGGAACGCCTATATATGAAGCGTTGAAAGGGATTTAAAAAAGCAAAAAAGCAGGAGGAGAGGGTTAGGGAATTATTACAAAAATCAGGTTGATAAAATCATATATATCCATTCATTTGAGATAGAAAAAATCTCCCACAAACTCTTGACTCAATCCTACAGTAATATCACAGTTGAAAAATAAAAGGAGTTTATGTATAATAAAAGCAAGTAAATTTGTGTATAATTAAATTCAGTCAAAGCTTTCAGAGGATGGAACAGGCAGCCATCGCCCTTGTTGGAGATGCGGGAGTGCCACCCCGCCTAAAGCTTTGCCGATATGGTGGAGCCATAGCTCGTCACGTGCTATGGCTTCTTATCCTTTTTTGTATTCGATTAATGCCCCTTTTTTTACGTACTTTTTTACCTTTTCATCGGACATGATAAAAAGAGATCGAACATAGAAAACGCCATTCTTGCTAGCTCTGACCGCTACTAAAACATAGTCCTTTTTATTTTCAAAATCGAATACTTTGATATATTGAATTGATCTGTTTTGAGGATGTTTGGCTATATAGTCAGGATCAGATAAAATATTTGATAAATATTTAAAATACTTTTCAAAGTGGTTCGGATGTTCATTTTTCATGTGTTCGATGTTCGTTTTACTAAGCATGATGGGCATGTTTTCTGGCATGCTTAAACATAGCTTTCGGATGACTTGTTCATTTATTACGCCAACTTTTTGCGGCTTCATGACAATTCCCTCCTATTCTAGAAAGAAAAAAAGTTATGTATGGGGGATGAATCACTTATTTGCTTTGGAGGTTTCTATGCAATCGCCAAACTCGCTGTTCGCGATGGTAGAAAGATATTTTCCATAAAGCATATTTATTTCTCTTCTCATGTGTGAATGGTGTCAAATAAGTGAATCATGTTTTCGTTCCCCCATCCAGAAAACTTTTTTAATGGAATTTTGACTGTTTTTTAAAACCACTTTATTATTTCTCAAATGATTGAATATGTCGCTGTAAACTTGAGATGACCTCTTTAATTTGTGCGATTAGGCGTAAATCTTCTTGGCTAACATCCAAGATGTCAATCTCATTGGCTGTTTGACGCAGTTCTTTAATGGTATTATTCAAGATTGCAACGCATTTGTCGTGCAGAGTTCCTTTTTGTGTATCATAATCTTTATGATGAGCATCTTGATCTCTTATATCGTTTATACGGTAAACCCCTCTTCTAACGGATTCAATTTTTTTTCTTTGAGTCAAGTCATATAAACTTCCGGCAAATGTTCCTTCCGTGAAATCCCCATGACTAGCTCGTTTCATCACATATTCTTTAATCTCCTCTCTTGAATGTTCTTGACCATCAGCTAGAAACTCAAGCACATAAAATTTAATTTCTTCAGATTTGGAAGCGAACTTCATGAAGAAACCCCTCCTTTATTTATTTTGAAGAAACCCCTCCTTTATTTATTTTATTATAACCAAAACAAGAAGTCAACATGAACAAAAGAACAAAAAAATATTTATATATTACACAAAG
This sequence comes from Anoxybacillus gonensis, assembly GCF_001187595.1. Taxonomy (GTDB): domain Bacteria; phylum Bacillota; class Bacilli; order Bacillales; family Anoxybacillaceae; genus Anoxybacillus; species Anoxybacillus gonensis. The sequence continues at coordinate 2,558,375 of NZ_CP012152.1, read as the reverse complement.
AATAATAATAATAATTAAAATAAGGGGAATTTAAATATGATAATTAGTGACCGTGCATACACTTTAAAACAGTAATGTACGAGCATTTCGGGACTATGCTTCTCCTAAATTACCATGTACGAAAGGAAATGAAGAAATAATCAACGAATAAACGTATTTTTCGTTATGGGGATTGAGATATGAGGAATGTTTTCTATATACGTAATTAGTAAAGTGATGTTGAAAAGTGACCAAAATACATAGAAAATACCCCAAGCTTTTAAAGTTTGTCGAATAGGTTTCATCGAGAGGGAATCTGCTCAAAATTAAGAGCATTTTTAGGCCAATTTGTTATAGAGTAAAATAAGGTTGGAGGAATAAAAAATAAGATTTGTGAGGAAACGATTTCTTTTGTTCGCTTGACGAGCGATTTTGTGATAGCGCGCAATCGAATAAGGACACGACCGAGCCTCCAACCGTTGTTGTTCGTCTTTTCTTTTGAACACACAACGAGCATGTTGGAGCGATTAGTAGACAACCTTAAGAACCTTAAGTCATTGCTTTCACATTCCCTTACGATTTGACGCTTGTCTCCCGTCAATTTCTCTCGGTATTGGCGCAATAAACGATAGACGTGGTAGTGATCCATCAAATCAGCTGTGTGGTGGAAAGGGAAAAGTAATGTTTTGTTATACACAAACCAGTCGTGCATTTGGTCATGGTGTGATGCTATTTGTTTGTTTACACAGATGATCTAAAGAAATCCCATTTCCCTCGCTTTACATACAGCATGTTTGCTGTTTTTCGCACTTAGCTTTTTTAAAATTCGACTTACGTGGTTTTTTACTGTTTGTATAGATATCACTAAATGATTAGCGATTTCTTTTTGAGTATATCCTTGATCGATTAGTTTTAAAATGGAAATTTCAGTTTTCGTCAAGGAACATGTCATTTGTTCCTTTTTTCTTAACTTGCAAAATTCTTTTCTTATTTTATGTGCAATCGTTGGACGAATAGGAGAGCGATTTTCGTATGCGGCTCGAATAGCATCTATAATTTCATGAGACTCTGATTTTACGACATAGTCGATCGCTCCTGCCGTGTAAGCGTGGAAAATGATTGTATCTTCATCTGAAGAAGTAAGCATAATGATTTTTATTTCCTTTTTCATTTCCAATAGTTGAGCAGTTAATTCGATGCCGTCACAATTATCTTGTAAAAATATATCCATTAGCACAACATCCACGTCTTTTTTATTTATCGCTTTCAATGCTTCTTCACTGCAATGTGCAATACCGATTATTTTAATATCTTGATAGCAATTTAATTCTTCAGAAATGATTTGAATCCAGTCTTTATCATCTTCGATAAGTAATACACGAATAGTACTACGCATCTTTGTCCCCCGTTTACTTTAGAAAAGAGTACTTTGGAAATTTCAGTGAAAATGTTGTTCCGCATTTTTCACTCTCTACTTCGATAAATCCGCCATGCTGTTGAACGACATAGCAACAATACGTTAGACCGATTCCATAATTTTTACTTTTCGCTCGCTTCGTGGTAAAAAACGGTTCAAAAATATGTGGCAACGTTTGTTTGTCTATCCCTGTTCCTGTATCAGAAATTTGTATGATATGATAGCGAAAGCTTTCTTGAAAATGGACTTTAATGGTTCCCCCGTTTGGCATCGCTTCGATTGCATTTAATATCATATTCACAAATACTTCTTTAAATTGTTGCTTATCACAATAAAGGATAATAGTCGAGTCATAATTCGTTTCGATTTGAATTTGATTAAGCATGTGACGAATTGATGAAATACTCTCCTCCATAACTTCTTCCATGTTTTCACGTTTCTTCTCGGACGAACGAAAGGTGATTTTTGATTGGAATTTGGACAGTGTAGCTTGTAAATGTTGAACAACCTCCTGTATATTTTGAATGTTTGAAAGCAATTCATTATCATGTTGCTCGTTGGCGTATTGTTCCATCCGACGACAAAACAATTGAAGTTTACTTATGTCATTTTTTAATTTATGGTTAAGCATTGCTGTTCCAATAAATATAGATTGCATCGATTGCTTCCAATATAGACGATGAATGTTCAAACGAATATGCAATATCCCATATTTGAATAAGGAAACAATAAAAAAGCTAAAAGAAATAATAATCATATCCGTGTTATAGCGCCAACTATCGTGATCGCCGAAAGCACGTAAAATATAATTTGTTATTAATGCAAATGAGATTGGAGGAATAAAAATAAGATTTGTAAAGAAACGATTTCTTTTTGTAACTATTCACCCCCGTGCTAGTGTATAAAAAAGCCCAGCACAAATAGGGCATTTCGGTCATAGAAAATGCCCTAGGTAGCGGAAAGAACTCGATCGATCGTTTCGCCTGCCAACAGAAGACACAACGAGTCCCACACGTTTTTTTCGTGTTTCGTAAGTGTGGAAACGATGCTTCTTGCGATGCAAAACGACTGCGCGAACGTTTCGTCACGAAATGTACCCGAGATGTTCTCTTTGACTTTGACCATGCGAAGATCTCGCTCGGCTTGGTTATTGTCAAAGGGAACATGCACTTCACATAAGAAACGCAGCGCTTCTTCCTTTCGTTTTTGAAGCCGTCGAATAAAAGCGAGTGCTTTTTTCGGAAGAGGTGTCATCGTTTCCAATCGGTGCTGTGCTTTCGCTAGGATACGATCATACACTCGTTCCCATCGTTTCGCTTCTTCTTCGGAAAGTGCACCGTGATGCGCTTCGACTGCCTGTTTGGCGGCTAACAGAAACGTGGTCATGCGCGATGCCCATGTATGGCCTTGTTCGATGAAGCCTTTTAGCTCACGTAAATGATGGGCATGGCAAAGAGCATGTGTGGCTTTCGTGTATCTCGGATACGTACCGAATGCATCATGCATCATCGTCCCTTTGTATTGTGGAAGAATCCCGATCTCATCCGTTGCTTTCTTTCCACGAGAAGCGTGAAAAGCCAAGTACGTATATGTCGACGTACATGCGACATGCACCCATGCGAGTTTACCATTGATGCGCAAACTCGTTTCATCGACATGCAAGATGTTAGAGTCAAGTAAGGCGTCTTCGATCATGTCCATATTGGATTCCAGCGCTTCGCGTCCTCGTTTCACCATATTGGCAAGGGTTCCTGTACTAACCGAGTGTTGATATAACGCTTCGATTGTATCACTTAAACGCTTGTAAGGGATCAATTGGATATGATGCAAATAAACAACGAGCGCAGTAAGACGTGGACCGTATTGCACATGATTCGTGACATGTGGTGGAAACTCCGCTTGTTGCACGCATCGACAATGCGGACATGATTTCACTTCACGCTCATGTTGTGTCACTTCAATCGACACGGGAGGCAGATCAAACACTTGACGGACATCGACTTTGAACGGTTTGACGTCACGCAAAGAAGCCCCACATCCTTGACACGTATGTACGCGATGGACGACACGATGATGTGGATGTTCCACTTGACGGAGCGTCGTCCCCTCATGTCCCTCTTGCCCACCGGGCTTTTTGCCAGACGGCTCGCGGGAGGAACGCTTTTTCTCAAAACGGTCAGAAGATGGGGGCAAATGGCTATTGGAGCTGTTTTTTTTCGTGCGTGCTTCCAGCTCTTGAACGCGATGCTTGAGTTGTTCATTTTCTTTGCGTAGCTGTTTGTTTTCTTGACGCAAATGTTCATTTTCTTGAATGAGTTGATGAATGAGCTGTTTTTGTTGTTGGACTTTGCCGATTAAGCCCTCAACTGTAAATACAGCTTGTTGTACCGTCAACATGTGATTCACCTCCTTGTCTATCAATATTCACATCATAGACAGGAAAAGCAAAAAATATTCAGCTCACTTTATGATGTGGCTGAATAGTTACTTCTTTTTAATATAGGGTGTGTTTCCTTTATATAAGACAATAAAAGAAGACATATTCCAAATACAATATAAGGTGCTACCCACCATAATGCGATGTGGTAAGGGACAGAAATTGGATATATCGGGTATTTTATTGCCATAAATAAAATTGGTGTTAAAAGAATGTATGTTAATCGCTTTTGATAAATCAACGAAAAAAGTCCAGAATATGTAATCGAAAACATAAGAAACGCATAAGGTGTTACATAATGGCAAATGAATGATAGTAAATCTACGATGAGCTTTACAACGGTAGAGGAAGCGGAGTACGGCATCATATTTTCTTCGATGACAACAGATAATCCACCGAAACCACCGACAAAAGCAATAACGCTTGCCCATTTTGAGGCTGAATTTTTATGGTCTATAAGTAAAACAATCGCTCCACCAATCCATAACAGTACGAATAATAGAAGCAAAATCATACACTCCTTGGAGATAGTGAAAGTGTACGGTGAATAAAGGACAACACATCATTGGCAATTTTTTTTCGGTGAAAAATAATGCCAGCGTGTCCGCAACGATAAGAAATAAAGTTTGAGATGTTCCATGCTTGTTGTAACGCTAAGGCATCTTCAAAATGGACGTATTGGTCATATCGTCCGGCAATGAATAAAATACGATTTCGATCGATCTTCGGTTTTTGGGAAATTGGTTCGAGAATTTCCCAATATTCTTTCAGCATATCATAAGTAACTCCATTGTTTTGCAAGTCTTGCTTAATGTATTTCCCAATCGGTGTATGCCAAACAGCATAGGATAAACTATTGGCATACATAATAGAAATAACCGCATCAGCATATTCCTCGACGGTAGCGACTAGGTTCGTCATTAGCCCCCCTAAACTTACTCCGACTAAGATGACGCTTCCACCTTTGTTTTGTTTAATCCAGCGAATAAGTGAGCGAATTTCCATGACAGCTTGCCTAACCGAAAAAATAGAGCGTTCTATATTTGCACTAATCATATATTCCCCGCTATATGAGGAATACGCTCTATCAAAATGGAAAGGAAGCATCATCTGCCACATATGAAATCCCGATTTGTTGAAAGGTTTTAGAAACAATCGGTTGATTTTCTCCCATTGATCCATTCTCCAACCATGGACAACAATAACGTGAATAGGAGATTGAGAAGAGTGGAAATAAACATTTCCTTGAACTCGATCATTTATTTCATTCCCGAATTTCATTGGACTTTGAAATGAAAAACGTTGAATTTCATAATTCATTTGTTTATGCATATGCTCAAAGTGAACTTCTGGTACGTCAGGTGTCGGATACACGATATCCCAGTTTGCCTGTTCAAGAAGTGATCGATCATAACGCGTAAATTGCGACTGCTGACTTTTTTGACGATGTAATAAATACAAACCCATTCGATCTAATGAATGTGCCATCCACTTACGAATACTCTCACTTCCCTTTGACAGAAAGGTAAAAAATGACGATTTCATGGTAGCATGACTTACAAGAAAGTTCAATATATTTTTTAAAAATTTACCTTTAATAACTTTTATTTTCCTTTAAGGGGAAAGGTACTAAAAAAATTAGTACTTTACAGTTTGGGGTGATGGGGATAAAATGGTGTCGTATACATAAATCTGGAAATTATGGAGGGGTGAGTCATGAAAGAGTTGAAAGCTGATGAGCTAGTATCAATTGATGGAGGAATTAGTGCTTGCGGAAAAGTTTCTGTTGCTGCATTTGCTCATACAGCGGCGTTTACAGGGCTTATGACCTTTGCTGGTGTAAGTGGACCAGTAGGTTGGGTGCTTGGTACTTTCGTAGGGGGAGCATGGTTGGGCGCTTCGGCTGCGGCGGGTTGTTTGAAATGATTAAAAAAGAAGGAATAAGCCTTTTTTCAAGGGGAAGTTTTCAGCAACTGACGTTTCTTATACTTCTCTCCCCTCTTTTTGTAAATTCACTATATAACGGGAATAAAATACTCTTTATGTGGCTCGTTATACTAATCACGTTTAGTAACCTAGGATTAGAGTTTTTTTTGACTAAAAAAAGGGGGAGAAATCCCAAAGAGTATATCGGGATCTTTACAATTGCAAGTATACCAATTAATATGGTGATTTTACTGTTATTCGCTACTTAAAATTGAGAATATAAAAAAATTAGAGAAGAGTGACAGAGGTGAGTAAAAAAACTTATTTATTGCTTGTAATCGTATTTTTTATACAGATGATAGTTCATGGAATACCTTTATTCTCTAACAAAGAAGGTTTTTCAGATAAAAAAATAGTGCTATTGATAGTTTCTTTTTTGGCATTTTCTATTTCTTTTTTTATGTATATGAAGAAAAAAACAAATTAGAAGGATGGATGAGAATGTTCCAAGAATTGAATCATGTTGAGTTGCAAGGTATTGATGGTGGGTCATGGAAATCACATGTTGTTAATTTGGTAGGAGTAGTATCTGGATTTGGAACCACTGGAGCTGTAATTGGTGGATCGTTTGGAGGTCCGCTTGGCGCAGCCGCAGGAGGATTTGTAGGTGCACATTATGGGGCAGTCGCATATGCAATCGGTGTTCTTCTTGACTCTTCTAATAGGAGAAAATGATCAGGGAATAGCACAACAATGCTTTTGAAAATTAAGATCAAAAAAATATGGAAGGGGTTGTTTTTACTATGGAGTTAATGTTAGAAAAAAACGGTTCTATTTCCTTTCTTTCTGAAGAGGAATTAAAAGAAATAGATGGTGGACGCGGTTCATGGACTAATGCAGTTATTGGCGCCGGAACGCTATCTCCAATAGTAGCATCAGCAGTCAGAGGAGCGCAACAAGGGGTCCGATTTGGAAGACTGGGTGGTCCATGGGGAGTTGTGGCAGGTGCAGTTGTCGGTGCAGTTGTTGGTGGATATCTTGGATATGATGGATAAACAGCCTCAATAAATTCTTAGTTTCCTCTATTCATGGTGTTAGTTAAGCACCATGAGTAGAGGAAGAAAGGGAGTTATCGTTGAAAGGGAATACGCACATTTTTGTTATGATCATCATTTTTATTAATATCCTGTTAGGTGCTTTCGTTATTGTTCTAAGGATCTGGGATCCATTGGCGTTTGCGAATTATTTTATGTTTTGTTTAATCGCTTATTTTTATTACGTGAGTAAAAAAAAGATTTATATCCCTTTTTTTATTTTTGAGTTGTTTCTGTTCTCGTTGCTGTGTATTGATGGACTGCTTCCAGAAGGAATCGTTGATGAATCGAATGAAGTGCAAAATACATTTATGATCGTAATAGGATTGATAGTTTTTGGATTTTTAGCATTTGAAACAGTAAAGATAATAAAGAGGGATGGTATGTGATTTTATAAATGTTCTTCTTTCATTTTTTAACTTTTTGAGGTGTAGTTACTATGCTTTCTTTTTTCAGCAAATACTACTGCATCAAACAACACGATATAAAAGACTGCGGTCCGGCTTGTTTGGCTACGGTATGCAAACAGTACGGTTTAAAAGTGCCGATATCGAAAATAAGGGAAGTTGCTGGCACAGATAAACAAGGAACGAATTTATACGGTTTAATTAAAGCTGCAGAGCAGCTTGGGTTTACAGCCAAAGGGGTTCGCGGGAATCAAGAAAGCCTTTTTCAACCTTTTCCATTGCCAGCGATTGCTCATGTTATTGTGAATCAAAGTCTACTGCATTACGTTGTCATTCATAAAATTACAAACAAAGAAATTGTTATTGCCGATCCGGCCGAAGGGTTAAAGAAAATGTCGCCTGAGGAGTTTTTTCAAATATGGACGGGGATTCTTGTATTGCTCGTACCAGCCCCAACATTTGAAAAAAGAGACGAAACGAAAGGATTATTTGAGCGTTTCATTGGCATGCTTAAGCCGCAAAAAGGCATTCTTCTGCAAATTTTTTTAGCGAGTGTTTTATTCACGATACTCGGAGTTGTCGGTTCTTTTTACTTTCAGTTTTTAATTGATGATATTTTATCAGAAAATCTCCAAAAAACGTTACATATTTTATCTATAGGCATGATTGTTTTATATACGTTTAAAGTATTGTTGAATGCATTTCGTACATATCTTTTAATTTATTTAAGCCAAAAGTTAGATCTTGGGCTTGTTTTAGGATATTATCACCACGTTTTGTCGCTCCCGATGAGTTTTTTCAATACGAGAAAAGTAGGGGAAATTATTTCAAGGTTAATAGATGCCTCCAAAGTTCGAGATGCCATTTCGGGTGCCACGTTGACAATTATGATTGACACGCTTATGGTCATCATCGGTGGTGCAATTTTGTATGCACAAAATTCGTTTCTGTTCGGTGTGACGGCCTTGTTAGTTCCGTTATATGCGTTGATTGTATGGGCGTTCCGTAAACCGTTTGAAAATGTCAATAGAAAAGAAATGGAGAAAAATGCGGAATTAACATCTTATATTGTAGAGTCAATGAACGGAATTGAGACGGTAAAGGCGTATAATGCGGAAGAAGAAGCGAAGTTTAAAACAGAGCAAAAGTTTATTTCGTTTCTAAAGACTGTATTTTCGCACGGGATGATGAACAATTTTCAATCATCATTAAAAACATATTTGCAACTTGTTGGAGGAATCATCATTCTTTGGGTTGGGGCAAATGAGGTACTAAAAGGAAATATGACGGTTGGACAATTGATTGCCTATAACGCTTTATTAGCGTATTTCCTTGAGCCAATTCAAAATTTAATTAATTTACAGCCAATGATTCAATCAGCCGTTGTTGCGGCAGATCGATTAGGGGAAATTTTAGATTTAGAAATCGAAAAATCAAACAATGAAGAGAAAAAAATAAAAGTGGAAAGTTTAAAAGGCGACATTGTTATGAGAGATTTACAATTTCGCTATGGGACAAGAGATGTCGTATTGAAAAATATTAACCTTCATATCCGTCAAGGTGAAAAAATAGCACTCGTCGGCGAGAGCGGTTCGGGAAAGACGACGCTTGTGAAGCTGCTTATGCGGTTTTATGACTATGAAAAAGGAGATATTTTAATTAATGATATCAATATTAAGGATATGGACTTAGAAAGATTAAGACGAAAAATTGCGTACATTCCACAAGAAAACTTTTTCTTTAGCGGGACAATTCAAGAAAATTTATGTTTAGGCATGGAGCAAGAAGTTTCGTTAGAGGAAATTATTGCTGCAGCGAAAGCGTGTCATGCCCATGAATTTATTAATCAACTGCCGTTACGTTATCAAACGATGCTTGAGGAAAACGCGTCTAATTTATCTGGCGGACAAAAACAGCGTCTAGCGATCGCAAGAGCGATTTTAAAAAAGCCTGATATTTTAATAATGGACGAAGCGACGAGCAATCTTGATTCGACAACAGAAAAAGCGATATCTGAAACGATTTATGAATATTGCAGTGAGATAACGACTATCATTATCGCCCATCGTTTAAGCACGATTATGAGATGTGACAAAATTTGTGTCATGGAGCACGGTCATATTATTGAAATCGGAACACACGATGAATTGATGAGTATGAAAGGAAAGTATTATGAGCTATGGAAAAATCAAATCCCATATGAATCCAGTCAATCGGTACTCATGTAAAGGGTGTGAAAAATGAACGTTTATATACGAGAGATAAGTGAGTTAACGGATAGTAGGGAGCTATTAGAAGCTAAACCGCATCCGTTTGTTCCTATTTTCATTTCTTTGTTATGTTTGTTTGTCATTTCACTTATATTGTGGGCTTACTTCGGAGAGATGGATGTTGTTGCGAAAGCGAAAGCTGTTGTTCGACCAAACGAAAACGTTAGTACAATTCAGACGTCTGTATCTTCAAAGATAAAGCGTGTCAACTATGTACAAGGAAAGAAAGTACAGGTGGGAGATGTATTACTTGAACTAGATGCAAGCGAACTTGATGTTCAAAAACAAGTGGTTGAGCAACAATTTGAACAAGCGAAAGAAGAATTGGAGCAGCTACGTACGTTTAAAAAAAGCGTCGAGCAACATAGGAATTTATTTAAAAAAAATAACAATGACTATTACGAAGCGTACATGAAGTATGTTGTAGATTATGAGAAACTGAGCGGTGAACTGAGGCAAATTCGATTAGGATTAATGAAAGAGACACAAGAGTTGCATCGCTCACAAAATGAGGCAAAGGAAAAAGAACAAGTACTTTTTGCGACGCAGAGAGAGCAGAAAATCACTATCCAATCGTTATACGAAGAAACAGAACGGTTGCGTGATGTTATTCAAAATTTACAACGTCTTGAAAAAAGCTATTTAGAAAATAAAAATTATGTAGCGAGTGCTACATCAGTTTATGCGAATCAATACATAGACTTTCACCAAACGGTTTTCAAACTACAAAAAGCGTTACAGCAAAAGAAAGATGAGTATAATCGCTTCGTTTTTTTAGGCGAACAATACATTCCAAAAAGTAAAATTGAGCAGAGTAGAATAGAGTATGAAATGGCTAAATTGGATTTAGAAAATTATATAAACGGAAAATTACAATCGGTTCGGTTAGAGATAGAGAGGAATAAGCAGAAGTTGAATGAACTCACTATTCAATTACAAAAGTTGAAAAATGCGAATACAATCGAACCACAGTTACAAGGTATTCAATTATTAAAAAACGACTTGCAGCAGAAAACGAAATCGCTATATCAAGAAATTTCTTTGCAGCAGGAGCTGGAGGAAATCTCATTAGCAAAATTTAAGACAGATAAACTAGTAGAGATTAATGAAGCGATAAAGCAACAGGAAAAGCTAGTGAAAGATCTTGAAGGAAAGAAAAAAGACATTGAAGTTCAACTTCGAAACTATCGCATTATTGCACCGATTAATGGAGTTGTCAATATTATAAAGGACGTGAATGAGGGAGATATTATTCACCCCAATGATCCGATTTTAACGGTCATTCCAGATCGACAGTCCCAATATAAAATGATCATTTATGTACTGAATAAAGATATAAGCAAAATGAAAGTTGGTGATAAAGCAAACTATCATTTTGCTGCTCTTCCATATCGAGAATATGGGGAGATCGAGGGAAGAATTGTACGAATAAGCACAGATTCAACGGTTAATCCAGAGGACGGGATAAGCTACTATATCGTGGAAGCAACAGTTCCAAATGAAAGTTTGCAAAGTTATAAAGGAAAAAAAGCAAAGATTAAAGTTGGAATGCAAGCAGAAGCAATTGTTGTTACAGATTCGAAAAAAATTTTGCATTATCTTTTAGAAAAGATAAATTTAAAAGAATAGGAGTGGAAACATGAGTGAATTACTGCAAAAGGAGCAAGAACAAACATCAGTTATAGAAGGAAGAGAAGATGTGTTGTCATGGAAAACAATGATTTTATTTTTTCTTTCGTTTTTTGGAATGTCCTTTGCGGTCGGCTTTATTTTTGGCATTATTGGTGGTGTAACAAATAATGAAGGAATTATGAATATATTTGAAGGGTATATGGGGCTCCTTTTTGATGCGCTTATGTTTGTTGCTGTCCTCTTTTTATTTAAAAAAGTTCGTGTCTTTCTTAAAGGAAGTTTTGACAAAAAGGCAATTTATAAAGGAAAAACGTATTTGTATATCATACTGGCGATTTTTGTGACATTTGTGATGCAATTTCTTTCATTCCGTGTGATTGGATTTGAAAACCCGGAAGCACAAGGGAAAGTAATGGGGCTGCAAGGAGCACAAAGTACCCTCGATTTCGTTCTGATAGGGTTAGCCGTTATCCTTGTATCGCCAATTAAAGAAGAACTTTTGTTCCGCGGTGTTCTCCATCGTTTTTTGGAGAAAAAGTATCATTTTTATGTAGGGCTTATTGTATCGTCTATTTTATTTGGGCTAGCACACTTCAGTTATCCTGTAAATGGTGCGGTCATAGGGATAATTACTGTCGTACTTTATCGATTAACGCAGTCATTATACACTTCAATTTTTTATCATGTCATTTGGAACGCCTTTGTTTTTATTACGATATTGCTTAGTTAGGGGAGAAGGTATGTCAAAGGTAAAGCTATGTTTTTTCATATTTATATTTGTTCTTTTCCCTATGCATGTAAAGGCAAGTGAAGTAAGCCCAAGACAATTGGCATTGAATGATGTTTTAGACGAAGGTGTAAAGCAATCAAACGATGTTCTCGTTTATACGTATAAGTGGGCGATGTTAAATGCACAAAAAGAAGCTGTTCGTGAAAGTCTAAATGAGCTAAAGGAACCGACATTAGAGCCGTTAAAATTGTTACCAACGACGAGAGAGTACTTTTTGACGCTATATCCAAACTATGAGCAAGCATCTGAAGAAGAAAAACAAGTGATTGATCAACAAATTGCTATTCAAATTGCTATTAACCAATCGCTTAATATAATCATTCAGCAAAACTACCAAGCTTCTCAAGAACAGTTAAAGGCTTTACAAAAAGATATACAGGAAAAGAAAAAGCAGTTAGCATCGCTAATAAAAGAATTAGAAAGTAGCCAAAACGTAACGAAAATTGATGAACAAGAAGCCAAGGAGTTTGTTCGATATCAACTTGCGAAAAATTATATTTCCGTTTTGTCATACGATGAACAAATCGCTTATTTACAAAAAGAGATTCAATTTTTAGCTGAAGACGTAAAGCGAGTAGAAGCAATGGTCAAGATAGGAGAGGCGAGTAAAGACGAGTTGAGAAAAAAACAACGGGAATGGAAAAATAGGAAGCAGGAGCTAGAAGCTGTTCAGAAAGAAAGAGTGATGTTAGAGTTCCAACTAAAAGTGGACTTAAATATTCCGATGACACAGCAAGTTATGTTTCAACCTATCCCTAATTCTTTTTTTCGTAAGATTGAGGCGCCAAAAGATATGAAGAATCTTCTTCAGCGTTCCTTCACCTATTTAAAGAAGCAAGAAAGTCTTAAATTAGCCAATGATAAAAAAGAACAGGCAACCAACCAAATCGAGAAGCAACAAATGGAGCAGTATGTAAAAATGGCAGAGGCTGAATTGAATGCGACAGCGAAAAATCTAGAAAAATTTTTAGCTAAACGATACAATGAATTTGATCGTTCATATGCAAAATACGAAGATGCATATGATGTGTATCAACAAACGTTGTCAGAGCAAGACTATTACGAAAAACAATGGAAAATCGGTTTGATCTCCGAACATGACTATAAAGGATTGATGTTGAATGTTGACAAAGCGAAGAGGGACTACATGTTAGAATTAATGTCGTATTATTTGCTACAGATAGAAGAAAAGCAGTTTTATAATGGATATATTCCTTTGCCATGAGTGGCACAAAAGAGGGTGTCAACTGCCGTATACGGAACTGTACGTACAGTGGTGTGAGAGGACGGAGGTTAATCACCTCCTCCTAATGGGATGTTGATGTGGAATAGTGTGGATGTGAAGCAGATTTACGATCATGATGAACGAGAGGAAGAAGAGTATTATAAATAAACAAAAAATTCAAAAAGTTTTGTTGAAATTTTCGAAGTTTTTATGTACGATAATTGGTAAGTGAGACCGTTTGTTACCCCCTTACTATACCCCTTTGTGCAAACGGTTTCACTTTATAAGTAATTTAAGAAGAGGAGGAAAAGATCGTGGGGAGAAGATGGAAAAAGCATTTTGCTTATTTCTCAATCTTTTTGCTTCTTGTGCAATTGTTTTCATTTAGTGCAATCGTTCGCGCTAATGAAAACGTGCAAAGCCCTGTTGTAAACGGGAATGAAGTGATGTTCCGTTATGTCGGCACAGGGGAAGAGCAGTCTGTGCTTTTAGCCGGATCGTTTAACGACTGGCAAACAAGCGGAGACAAAAAGATTGAATTAACAAAAGAAAGTGACCATATATGGTCAGTAACAAAAACGCTTCCAAACGGAACGTATATGTACAAGTTTGTTGTGGATGGGGCTTGGAAGCCGGATCCATTAAATAAAAATCAAGAAGATGATGGGTATGGCGGGAAAAATAGTGTCGTGACTGTCGGCTCGCCTGTTCAACAACAACGTATTGTCACGCTTGTTGGCAACTTGCAAGATGAGTTAGGACATACAGGCGAATGGGATCCAAAAGCGACGGCTACAGTAATGACGCATGAAGGCGATGGATTGTACACGTTTACAGGAACACTTCCAGCCGGTACGTATGAGTACAAAATCGCAATGAACGGCAGCCGGGATGAAAATTACGGTGCTGGTGGACGTGGGGGCGCCAATATTTCACTGACGTTAGAAAAAGAAACGGAAGTGACGTTTTACTATCACGACCGCACGCACGCGATTGCTGATTCTACATGGTATACGCCAATCCCAAAAGAGAAGCAACCGCGGTTAGTCGGAACGATTTTGCCAGCGATCGGTTATGAAACGGAAGTAAACGGATGGACACCTGAAACATCAACAGCCTTTCTTGTCGATGATAACTTTGATTCTATTTATACGTTCACGGCACGTGTGCCGAAAGGGATGTATGAATTTAAAGTGACATTAGGAAATAGCTGGGCCGAAAACTATCCGCAAGACAATGCGAAATTAAACGTATTGGAAGATGCGACTATTACGTTTTTCTTTAACGATAAAGAAAAATTGTTATATACAGACTATAGCCCAACTGGCTCAGATGGAGCGGTTCAAAAAGATCGTTTAACGCATAACACATGGGATTCGCTATATCGTCAACCGTTCGGTGCAGTAAAAGCAGGGGAAAGCGTGACGCTTCGACTAGCAGCGAAAAAAGGCGATTTAACAAAAGCGAACGTATATGTGAAAAATACAACGACAGGAACAGCGAAGTTATATACAATGAACAAAGTCGGTGTCATCGATGATAATGAGTATTGGGAAGCAACGTTTACGCCAGAAGATAAAGGATTGTATGGATATAAGTTTATTGCGATGGACGGTTCAGCGAAAGCAGAATATGGCGAGGATACACAAGAAGGTCAATGGGGACGGGCGGTTGATAAAAATGCCGAATTGTTTCAGTTGACTGTATATGATCCAAACTATCAAACGCCAGATTGGATGAAACATGCGGTCGTATATCAAATTTTCCCTGACCGTTTCTTTAATGGCAATCCAAACAATGACGATGCCAAATCGAATGCGCGAGGAAATGAACCAGCTGAACATCGTGAATGGTCTCAGCTTCCTGACAATCCGCGCATGAAAGGAACGGCTGGATATGATGGGGACGGCATTTGGTCGAACGACTTTTTCGGAGGAGATATTGCAGGAATTGAACAAAAGCTTGATTATTTACAATCTCTTGGGGTGAATACAATATATTTAAATCCAATTGCACACGCTCCATCGAATCATAAGTACGATGCGAACGACTACAAACAACTCGATCCGATGTTTGGTACACCGGAAGAATTTCAGTCATTTGTGCAAGCGGTTGCATCACGCGGCATGCACTTAATTTTGGACGGTGTATTTAATCACGTATCAGATGATTCCATTTACTTTGATCGATACGGTAAATATAAAACAGTCGGTGCGTACGAATATTGGTCAGCTGTATATGATCTCATGAACGAAAAAGGATTATCAGAACAAGAAGCACGTGCTCAAGTTGAGCAAAAGTTCAAAGACGAAGGGCAAGAATTTAGTCCGTATGGTTTTCACCTATGGTTCAATATTGAAAACGAAAAGGTGAACGGCGTATATAAATATCAATCGTGGTGGGGATTTGATAGTTTGCCAGAATTCAAATCGATTGATGGGAATAAAGTGCCATACGCGAGCGAATTAAACAACGAAAAGCTTGCGAACTACATTTTTTATGAAGACGATTCCGTCGCAAAAAGTTGGTTGAAAAGAGGGGCTTCCGGCTGGCGTTTAGATGTTGCCAATGAAGTCGATACAGAGTTTTGGCGAGAGTTTCGTAAAGAGTTGTTGGAAGGGGACTATGATCGCGGGCCGACGCTTCAAGACGGAGAACAACCGTTAATTCTTGGAGAAATTTGGGATGATGCGTCCAAATACTTCTTAGGCGATCAATACGATTCGGTTATGAACTACCGTTTCCGTGGGGCTGTGTTAGACTTTTTGCGAAACGGAAATGCGGAAGATATTGATGCGCGTTTAACAGCGATTCGCGAAGATTATCCGAAAGAAGCGTTTTACGCGCTTATGAACTTAATTGGTTCACACGATACAGCGCGCGCGGTCTTCTTGCTTGGAAATGGAACAGATTCATATGAACGTGCCGAGCTTGATCCAAACTACAATGAAGAGCTCGGTAAAAAGCGGTTAAAACTTGCGGCCATTTTACAAATGGGCTACCCAGGGGCGCCAACCATTTATTACGGTGATGAGGCGGGCGTGACAGGTTCAAAAGACCCAGACGATCGTCGTACGTATCCGTGGGGAAGTGAAGATCAGCAATTGATTGCACATTATCAAAAAGTAGGTGCTATTCGTACAGCGCATCAAGATGTATTGGCAAAAGGGACGATTGAGACGGTATATGCTAAAGGGGATGTATACGTCTTTGCTCGTCAATATGAAAATGATGTGGCACTTGTTGCGGTGAACCGTAGCAATAGTGAACAGACGGTCGAACTTGATGCCGCTTCACTCATTCCGAACGGAGTGGAACTTGTAGACGAACTGCACGATTCATACGATGTAACTGTGGCGAATGGAAAAGTGACGTTACGTGTTCCAGCGATGGACGGTCGAATGTTATTTGGAAAAGTAACCGTTGATCTCCCGAATAAAGTAACAAACGTGCAAGCGACAGAGGGGATCGGTCAAGTCGAGCTCACGTGGGAAGGCGATGCCGAAACGTACCGTATTTATCAATCCACATTAAAAGGTGCAGGTTATCAACTTGTCAAAGAAACGAGCGAAAAAACTGTTGTGATCGACAATTTGAAAAACGGTACTGCATATTACTTTGCGATTACAGCTGTTGATGCAAATGGAAATGAATCCGTGAAAGTAGAAACAAGTCGCGTTGTACCACATTATCCATTAACAGAAGAGCACGTTGCCTTACTTTCCGAAGTGAACGATGGAGTACTTGATTTAGCTACGCCAATTATAGTTGAAGCAAAAGTGCAAATGGCTGATGTAACGAAACATGGACTAGCTGATGGTCTTCAAGCGATTTTACAAGTAAAAAAGCCGAATAGCGACAAGTGGGAAGACGTGCAAGCTGTGTATGATCGTCAAGATGGTGAAGCAAACGTATTCCGTGCATCCTTCACTCCATTACAAGCGGGAACGTACACGTATCGCTATGGATTTACGACAAATATGGGTGGAGACTGGGTGTACACGAACGAAAAAACATTTATGCTTAACGCAAATACAGAAGATACACAAGCACCAGCAAAAGACATTCAGCTCGTTCAACCAGAAGTTGAATCAGGTCAAGTCAATTTATTATGGTCGTTCGTTGACCGTGATGATGATGCATATATGCTTGTCATTGAGCGTAACGGTCAAGTCGTTCATACGACGACAACGGTTAGTACATCGTTTACTGATTACGATGTAGAAAACGGAAAAACATACACGTATGTTGTGAAGTTGTATGACCGCGCTGGAAACTTCGTGTCATCAAATGCGGTGGAAATTACACCGGACATTGTCATGGTTCAAGTGACATTTAAAGTGAAAGCACCAAGTTATACACCGTTAGATACGCGTATTACAATTCCGAACAGCATCAACGGCTGGAACACAGGAGCATGGGAAATGACGCGCGGTGGAGCCGTAACGCCAGATTGGGAGTTTACAACGGAGCTACAAGAAGGCGAAACGATTATTTATAAATACGTAAAAGGTAGCTCATGGGATCAAGAAGGATTAGCTGATCATACACGTGACGATCAATCGGATGATGATGTTAGCTATTACGGATACGGTGCGATTGGCACGGATTTAAAAGTAACGGTGCACAATCAAGGCAATAACAAAATGGTCATTCAAGACTATATTTTACGTTGGATTGACATGCCTGTCGTTGTCGAAGATGTGAAAAAAGAAGGAGAACGCGTCACGATTAAAGGAAATGCGATTAAAGATGGCGTGTTAACGATTAATAAAGAACGTGTCACGATTCAAGACGACATGTCATTTACGTACACGTTCACACCAGCAGCTAATCAAAAAGAAGTGGCTATCCATATTGAAACGTCTGAACGAAGTCAGTCAGACATCTTTAAAAATGATGGCGGTGCCATAGCGAAAAATACGAAAAACTACGTATTAAATATCGAAACAAAACAACTGCGCGAAGGTGTATTGTCAGAAGATACAACACCGGGAAGTGGTACAACACCGGGAAGTGGCACAACGCCAGGAAGCGGCACAACACCGGGAAGTGGCACAACGCCAGGAAGCGGCACAACACCGGGAAGTGGCACGACACCAGGCAGTGGCACAACACCAGGCAGTGGCACAACACCAGTGAAGGGTGAGAACGGAGCGGTTGTTTTACAGCCGAAAGTGGAGATGAAAGAAAAAGACGGCAAAGTAGTAGAAAAAGTGGCAGCGATTTCAACAAATGAAGTGGAAGCGATTGTGAATGAACTGTCGAATGAAAAGAAACAAGTCGTCGTCTCTCTTGGTTCACTAACAAAAGGTGTAGCCACAAAAGTAGATGTGCCAGCTACATTATTTACACAAGTTGCAAATAAACAATCGGAAGCGACGATTGTGAGTGCAAGTGAACAAGCGACGTACAAATTGCCAGTCAAAGAAGTGCAAGCGTCTCTAGCAACAATTGCCCAGTCACTCGGTGCAACGGTAGAACAAGTAAGCATCTCGCTTGAAATGAGAGTGAAAGATGCGCCATCACTGCGTGTGAAACCGTTGTCTGACGCGGTAGAGTTCCATATTGTGGCGAAGGCGAATGGAAAAGAACGTGTCATTGACCGGTTTACTCAATATGTTGAGCGCGAAATCGCGTTGAAACAATCGGTGGACGCTAGTCGTGCCATTGCGGTGCGCGTGAACGACGATGGTTCGCTGACACCAGTACCGACAACGTTTGTTGGCGGCAATAAAGCCGTCGTCAAGTCGTTGACGAACTCGACGTATGTTGTTGTGGAAGGAACACATACGTTTAGCGACATCCAATCACATTGGGCGAAAGGTTATATTGAAACACTCGCGGCAAAACAGCTTGTCAAAGGAATGACGGACACAACATATCGACCAAATGATCGGATGACGCGTGCGCAATTTGCGGTGTTGCTCGTACGTGCGCTAGGGTTACCGAGTGAAACATATGACGGTCGCTTTGCCGATGTGAACGGAACAGAGTGGTTTAACAAAAACGGTGAGTTAGCGTCAGCAGTCAAGTTCGGGATCATTCAAGGAAAGACAGCTCATATGTTTGCACCGGATGAGCCGATCACTCGCGCACAAGCAGCCGTCATGATCGAGCGGGCATTAAACCTTTCGTTCGTTGGCTATGATGAAACAGCAAAAGGTAAAACGAAAAAAGGGACAGATTTCCGCGATGCAAAACAATTGCCAACATGGGCAAAACAGGCGATTGAAGCCGTATACCAAGCAGGCATCATGCAAGGACGGGATAGCGGAAACTTTGACCCAGCAAGTCATATGACACGTGCCGAAATGGCGAAGGTGTTAGCTGAGTTTTTAACAAAAGTAAAATTGATGTAAAAAAAGGAAGGCTTCCGTATAGGAGGCCCTCCCCATATTTATACATATTTACCTCACCGTCGAAACTTCAATCCCAAGCGGCAGTGCGGCTCCGCCTGCATGCATAAATTCAAGCGAGATGACGTCTTGAGTTGAAAAGACGATATAGTCGACAGATGCGGATTGTGTAAATGGCTGAAGCGGTGGGATGATATAGACGACACCGTTTACTTTTACAGCTCCACAATATGCTCCGCCGCGAGCGCTAAAGCGGAGTCGCACCGTTTTTATTTCCCCTGTTTCATTTTGAATCGGCAGCGATAGACGGTACGTTAAGCCGTAATGGCCGGGATTGTGCACCGTTTCGGTCGGTTCGCTTAATGCATTGGCAATGGAAAGAAGATGGTCTGTTTTCCCATTCGATATGCTGTAGGCGACTGGTTCGTTATCGATTGTATATGTCGGTAACGTGGCTTCTAACGTTGTTCCTTTCCATACGCCGCGCGGATGAGTCGCATAAGAATCGAGCGGTGCGAGCGTAGGAGAAATCGTTGAGAAATTCGCTGACGAACTTGTGACGACTGTGCGAATGCGATAGTCTCCTGTACCGTTTTCTTGCTGAATGGTGAAGTCATATAAAAAGCCGAGCAGTTGATTGTTTGATACATCAAACGCTTGAATGACTGCGCTCGTTCCTGCTTTCACTTTCACTGTTGGTGCGGTTGTGAGAGCTTGTCGCAGTACTGTTTCGGCAAGTGGTAAACCGACATCGTAATGTCCCCAACTGTTTGGGCTTGTTCGGGACGTTCCTTTTATATTCGTGACAATGATGTCGTTAGAAGAACGATTGTCAACGATAATAGCGACAGTAGCGCGAGTGCCTAAGTTGTTGACGTGCCACCCAAATACGCGATGGTCTATCGTTCCTTGTTGTCCTTGCACGTGATCAAGTGCTAACGTCACTTGCTGATTTGGCACAGAAACAGGTGTTAACACTTCTGGGTTGTCGCTTATTAATAGACGACGGTCATCAGCCATTTTTGGTGTTGTCACGTGCTGTGGGACAGTAATTGAAGTTTCGGCGATTGGCAGTAACGGACTGCGAAACGTCGTTCGAGGAATCGAGAAAAATAAATCGTTATTTCCGTTTCGAGTCATTTGTGCGCCAAAAACAGTCATGACCCATGAAGCGGATACGTACCATTCGTCGTTTAGTCGAATTGGTGCAAGCGGTGCGACAATTTCATAATCGTCAACGACTAATTGTTTTTTTCCTGCTGAAATTGTCATTTGTCCGCGAGATAAGCGAACGATCATCGTGTCTTCTGTTTCAATCCAATCAACATTCACATCGATCGCTGTTAGTAGCTTTTTTAACGGAACATATGTATATACCCCATCCGTCATAGCGTTGTTTGTAACTTTCGTTTGATTCACGTACACTGCCCCAGCACTTGTTTGAAGAGTTGACCAAGAGATGCGCACCTCTTTTCCGGTCCATTGCACGTTCGCGTCAAGCGCTTCTGCGATAAAGCGAACAGGGACGAATGTACGTCCACGGTAAATAATTGGAGGGGAATCAAGTGTGACCGTTTGATCGTTGATTGTCGCCGTTGTTGATTGGACGGTAAGAACAATCACTTTTTTATTTTTTTGAACGGTCACTTGTTTTGTATTGGCATTCCAAAAAATATTGGCACCAATCGATTGAGAAATCGCTCGAAATGGCACAAGAACGCGATTGTCCACCATAATCGGCGAAGTATCTGTTTGTATCGCTTTTCCGTTTGTTGTAATTGGGATATGCATAGGTCGAATACTTGTTGCCTCGGTAGCTGTTGGGATAGATGAAAAGATCATGAGGGCAACGAGTGCATATCCAATGATGTTTTTAAACAAAATAACCACTCCTTCCCATGGTATTATACCATAGTCCTTCCTTTTGTCACGTATTTTGGAATTTGAAGTAAAAAAAGACGCCCGGTTGGACGTCTTTTATTGATTCGTGACAGTAATTCTTCCTTCTACTGTTGGAATTGGTTTTTGTGATTGTAAGTAGTTCATGACTACGGTGCTTAATAATTCACCGCTATCAAATTCTATTTTACTTGCGGCGAACATGTCGTAGCCGTCACCGCCTTTTGCGATGAAGTCATTTGTTGCGACAGTGTATGTTTTCGCTTCATCAAGCGGTTGTCCGTTAATTTCAACGGATGTAATGCGCGATCCAGCTGGTTTTGTCGCATCAAATGTGAAACGAATGCCTGACACGTGCGGGAAGCCTCCATTTTGTTCAGGATAGAGTCGCACGCCATGTTCAAGCGCTTTTTTCAAATCCGCCCCACTCATAGATACTTTTACAAGTGTATTGGCGAACGGTAATGTCGTTAAAATATGGTTGCGCGTCACATCTCCTTTTGGAATGGAAGCGCGAATCCCGCCACCATTTGTTAGGGCAACATCCGTTTGTAGCGCTTGGCGCATCGCATCTGCAATGAGATTGCCAAGGTTTGTTTCTTTCGTACGTACATTTGCACGTTCCCCATCTAAGTTGACGTCAATAGTTGCGATGACTTGTTGTAGTGTCGAATCTGTCGTGTTTTTGTACGTGTCTACGATGGAACGGACAGCGGCATCTTCTTGTTTTGTTGCATGATCGCGATATAAGAAGCCGTTGACGCCGATCAGTTTACCTTTGTAGAATAATAAATTCGTTTGTCCGAGTGCTTTTCCGTATTCAAACGCTTGCGAAACATATGCGTATTTAAATTTTTTCGGCGCTTCAATTGTATCGTGGCTATGACCGCCGAGAATGACATCGACACCTGATACATTGTTCGCAAGTTTTTCGTCTGTTTGTAAACCGGAGTGTGATAAGACGACAATGTGGTCTACTTTTCCTTTTAATTCGCTCACAAGTTGTTTTAACGTCGCTTCTTCATCGGCGAATGTAATGCCGACAATGCCAGCAGGATTTGTTTTTACTGCTGTATCTGTCGCTGTTAAGCCGACAAGCGCAATTTTTTTGTTGCCGACTTGTTTAATCGTATAGGCAGGCAAAAACGGTTGTCCGTTTTTATAAATGTTTCCGCTAACGACTGGGAATTGAACCGCTTTCGTTAACTCAAGCAAACGGTTTTGCCCATAGTTGAAATCATGATTTCCAGGAACCATTGCGTCATATTTCATTGCGTTCATTAAGTCGACGACAGCTTGTCCGCTATTTAAGTTGACGTATGTTGTGCCATGGAACGTATCTCCTAAATCAACAAGTAGCGTTTGTTTATTTTTTTGGCGTGTATCTTGGACGATTTTTGCGATTTTTGCAAAGCCCATTTCCCCGTTCTTTTCGTTCGCAATAATGCGGCCATGTGTGTCATTTGTATGAATAAACGTAATTTTTTCAATGTTCGTTTCGTAACGCTTTAAAATGGCTTTCGTTTGCTCAGCTGTGAGCCATTGTTGTGGTCGAATCGTTTTGTCGCTATATCCTTGAAGTAACCCGAGGTGAAGTGCTGCAGCAAGCGATTGTTTTGCCCAAGGTTTTGTCGCTTCTCCATCTTTGTACAATTTAAATACGTTCGTTGCGTAGTGATGGCGAAGCTGTAACGAACGAATGAGAAATACATACGCTTGTTCACGTGTTAATTTTTCATTTGGTGCAAATGTCGTTTCTGTCTTTCCGCTTGCGATGCCAAGACGAATGGCAGCTTCGACGTAAGGTGCAAGTTGTGGGTCAACGTCTGTAAAGGGAAGGTCTTTTACCTCTCTTTTCACATCGACCCCAAGCGTTGTAATCAGTTGTTGAATAAACTCCCCGCGCGTTACATGCTCGCTTGCTTCTGACGTTTGCGGTTGAAGTACAAAAGCAACGACTAACATACAGATGAGCATGAACCGTTTTTGCATTTTGTGCATACGTTTTCCTCCTCTACTTAATTATGACTCTATTAAATTATAACAAAATTCTATAAAATTTTTTCACTAAAATGTTAAAAAACTTTTATTTTTTAGTTAAATCACTACTTTTATACAAGTGTCGTTTTTGTCTATTCATGTCGAAGTGGACGCGATACAATGGAAGTAAGTAGGAGGTGGCAAGTGTGAGCAGATGGTTATGGCTATGTGTTGTTTTCTTTTTATTTCCTTCTGTCGTTCAAGCGGATGAAAAAGAGGAATGGATTGTGCAAGTGCAGCATCCGTCCAATTTCTCCGATATTCAATCATACGTCGTAGATACGGTCGGAACGTTTGCGAAAGTGGTGGTCACAGAAGAAGAACGAGAACACATTTCCCGTTTGCCGTTTGTTTTAAAAATGGAGAAAAATGATATGAAGCGAGCAGCTGTCAATGACCCGTTGTTTTCGGAGCAATGGTCTTTGGGGATGGTTCGTTGGCATTTTCCAACAGTGACATCGGTGAACCGGCTCATTGGAAAAACGATGATTGTTGATGGACGAGAAGAAGTGTATGACGGAGAGGCGTTTTTCGGTGAACATATCGTCATCGCGCTTGGTGAAGAAACATTATCTCGCCTTTCTGTCACAGTGGATCATATCGAAGGACCATGGCGTATACAGGTGAAAGATGAAAAAGGGGCGACGTTAGGGGAGAACGAAGGTGAACTTCCTCGACTTGATGTTCTCATCCCCCGTCCTTCGTCAACGATTCATCTATATGTTACGGCGCCAAATTGGACGAATCGCCCGCGCATCGTGGAATTGAAAGGTGTCAATCATGTCCTTGTTGCGGTTGTCGATTCGGGTGTCGTACAACATGAAGATTTAAACGATCATGTGCTGTATAGTGTAAGCGTTGATTATGCAGAAAACAAGCGCTATGCGGATGATACGTTTGGGCATGGGACGCATGTGACAGGCATTTTAGCTGCTAGCGTCAATAATGGAAAAGGAATAGCAGGACTAATTGGAGATGCGCCGGTAGATATTTTGCCGATTAAAGTGTTAGACCGTTACGGAGTCGGCGGTGATTTTGAAATTGCGAAAGGGGTCAAATATGCGCTTGAGCAAGGCGCTTCGATTATTAATTTAAGCTTAGCCGGTCAAGGAGAAACGGAAGTGTTAAAAGCGGTCATCGAAGAAGCTGTCAAACGTGGTGTGCATGTTGTGGCAGCGGCTGGCAATAGCCATATGCCAACGACAAATATTTATCCGGCCAGCTACCCTGGAGTCATTACGGTCGCAGCGGTTGATCGACAACAAATGCCGCTTTCTATTTCGAATTATGGTTGGGACGTAGAAGTAAGCGCCCCTGGGGATTTTTTAATAAGCACATATCCATCAGGTTATCGGGAGATGCGCGGCACGTCGATGGCTGCTCCGCACGTCTCCGCGCTATTGGCTGTATTGCGCGCAATGTATCCAGAAGAAGATGCGTTTCAACTTCGCAACCGTATATGGAAGACGGCGAAAGATGTATATTGGCGCGGATATGATATGTACACAGGGGATGGAATTATTCAATGGCAACAAGCGCTTGCGTTATCGGCTCCGTCAAACATCGACTGGCTGAACTTACAACCGGGACAGCCCATTGAAAAAAATCGTACGTATATGTTAGGTTTGTCTTCGCGTTTTGTAGGGAAAAATGGTCACCTTTTTATCAATGGAAAACTTGTTCACTCATTCGTTATTCATCAGGAGATGATGCCGTTTCGTTTGTTTGATCTAGCGAAACAACAAGGAGACGTGGCGGTTGTCATCACAGATGAACAACAACGAGTGATCGCTTCCGATGTTCGTGCTGTTCCTATTCGACCAACGCCGTTTTCCGATGTAAAGAAAACATATTGGGCGTATAGCGATATTTTACAGGCACAACAACTTGGAATGATACGCGGGTATGAAGACGGGACGTTTCGTCCAAATACCCCTTTAACGCGCGGAGAAAGCATTGTGATGCTTGCTCGCCTGTTCGGTTGGGAAGTGCCATCTTTGTTGTCCGCTCCTTTTGTCGATGTGCCATTGACAGCTACGAATGCGTTGTTAGTAGCGACGGCAGCGGAAAAAGGAATTGTGAAAGGAACGGGAGGAAAAGCATTGTTACATGAGCAACTGACGCGCGGACAGTTTGCTTTACTTCTCATGCGTGCGCTTCAACTAGAGAACGAGCCGATTCGTTCTGTTTTCCCATTTCAAGATGTAACACAACAAGATATGTGGAAAGCGGTGCAGTTGTTAGCAGAACGAGGGATCGTTGCGAAAACGTCATATTTTCATCCGAACGAACCTGTGACGAGGGCGCAAATGTGCGCGATGCTTGTGCGTGTTTCGACACTTATTCGACAATATTCGACAAAAACAGCATAAAAAAAAGCCCCACCGTTTCCAAATGGGTGGGGAGGCTGACTTAGCAACCAAAACCTTATCGCATAAGTAAGTATAGCCGTTTTTTTTAAAAAAATCACTACAAAAATAATAACTTTGCTGTATAAAATTGTCGCTTTGTGTCGTTTTTTGTCGAAAAAAGATAGAGACGTGTCGAAAAGAAAAATATGCGTTGTCGGGTATGGAAAAGGTTAGGATTGTTTGTTATGCTTGATGATAGAAAAATGTCGAAAGGGAGAAGAATATGCTGGGGAAACGTCACGTATATTGTCTTTTGATCGTTTTTCTTGCTTTTTTTTCTGTTCCTATGCATAGTTGGGCAAATACAGAATTAAAGCAAGAAGGACGATTTGTTGATGTTACAGACGGCCATTGGGCAAAAAATGAAATTGATTTTTTAGCACATGCGCAAATTATTAACGGTTATCACGCTGGACAAACATCGGAGTTTCGTCCGGCGCAATCGGTGACGCGGGCAGAAGCGGCGAAAATGATCGTCAGCGCTCTCGGACAGACAGAGTGGAAAGACGGAACGTTGTCATTTCAAGATGTCCCGGCCAATCATTGGGCGCGTGGCTGGATTGCGCGTGCGGTACAGCTTGGCATTATGGGAGGAGACGGTACGACGAATTTTCGTCCAAATGACAGTCTTTCCCGCGCGGAAATGAGCATCGTTCTTGTGAACGCCTTTTCCCTTCCGAGCAAAGGTGCTGCGGTTGAGGCTGCTTCCGTATTTAAAGATACGACAGGTCACTGGGCCCTTGCGCACATTAATCGTCTATATTATCACGGTATAGCGAACGGACGGGACGGACAATTTTTCCCGAAAGATGCGATTTCCCGTGCTGAATTTGCGACGTTGTTAGCGCGGACGATTAACGATCAGTTCCGTTTACCGTTGCCGGACTTAATTGAACAAGGCAAAACGAACATTCAAGGAACGGTGACGACTGCTACGCTTAATGTTCGACAAACGCCAGCAGCGACAGGGGTGCTTGTTGGAACATTGCAAAAAGGCCAAGTTGTGGATGTGTACGATCTTAATGGCTATTGGGCAAAAATTGCTTATAACGGTCAGTTTGCTTACGTGCATAAAACGTATTTAAAATTGCGGAATATCGCAGGTTCCCCTGTGAAAGGGCGCGTTATTGTCGTTGATGCAGGACACGGTGGAAAAGATCCTGGCGCCATGAGCGGAGGAGCGAACGAAAAAACGATCGTGCTTGAAGTGGCGAAATTTGTAAAAGAAAAACTTGAAAAAGCAGGCGCAACCGTTATTATGACGCGAGAGACAGATGTGTATCCGACGTTGCAAGATCGCGTAAATATCGCGAAAAACAACTACGCAGAAATGTTTGTCAGCATTCATACAAATTCAGCGACAAATACAAGTGCGAAAGGAGCAGAAGTGTATTACGATTCGTCGACGAATCCGAACGGAGAGGAAAGTAAAAAATTAGCACAATACATTCAAGAGGAGATTGTCCGCATGGCGAATATGGTCGATCGAGGCGTGAAAAATAGCGGACTTTACGTTTTGCGCAACAATAGTGTGACAAGCGTGCTCGTCGAACTTGGATTTATTTCTAACGCAGAAGATCGTGCGAAATTAACGTCAGCCGAATATCAAAATCTATATGCTGAAGCGATTTATCAAGGGATTGTGAAATACTATACATCACAATAGAGGAGGTGGCATGGTGCGCGAGTGGATTCTTCCTATCGTTTTTGTTTGCGGGTTGTTCTTAACAGCGTGCGAGCAGGAACATGCGGGGGCAAGTGAAGAGCAAGAAATTGCAACAGCGCCGTGGACAGAGCAACAAATAGCGGATACAAATAGCCGTTTAAATCAAATTGACGAAAAGATGAAACAACTGGAACAACAGCTCACGAAAATGAAAACAGCTGTGGAATCACCGCAAGTGTTTAAAGATGTTCCGCTCGGGCATTGGGCGTATGTTTCGGTCGCTCGTTTATATCGTCAAAACATTGTCGGTGGCGTGGGGGATGGTTTATTCGCCCCGAATCAAGCAATTACGCGTGCGCAAGCAGCAGCGATGCTTGTTAGAGCATTTCAACTTCCGTTATCAAACAAGCCATCGATTTTTGCGGATGTCCCAAATTCTCATCCGTTTGCTCGCGAAATTATGACAGCATATGAGGCTGGTTTTGTCGGAGGGTATCCAAACAATCGTTTTGCCCCTCAAGAGTCCATGAAGCGAAAACATATGGCGATGATTATTCAACGCGCTTTTCGCCTGCAGGCAACGTCATCGCCATATGCAGGATATAAAGATGTAGCGAGTGGAACAGAAGGGGCGCTAGAAATTCGCATTATCTCTCAACATGGGATTGCGGAAGGAAGTAATGGATATTTTTATCCAGAACAACCGACGACGCGCGCTCACTTTGCTACATTTATGGATCGAGCGCTACAAAATAAATAGGCTGTGCATGTGCACAGCCTATTTGATTTTTTTTACTTCGATTCCTTTATAGTAGTACTTTAAAATTTGATCGTACGTAAACCCTTTTTCCGCCATTGAACGCGCACCCCATTGGCTCATGCCAAGTCGATGCCCCCATCCATTTCCTGTGAATGTAAATTCAGTTGGAGCGGTTGGATAGTAAATCGTTTCATTTTCTGTACGAATCGAAGCATTTCCGTTTGAAATGATCGTTTGTCCGCTATTCGTTTGAAGTGTGTAGCCAACAATATGATCGACCGTTTGTTCTGAACCGTCCGCAAGTTTTACTTTTACATTGGCATTTCCTTTGACATCGAAGGCAATACTTTTTAATGAAATGCCAAAAAATGAACGAAATGCATCAGGTGATGATACAAACGAAGGTCGCGCTTGCACAGTACGTTTTTGCCCTGTGGCAGGATTGTACACAGTCGCTTCCATTTGTTGTACGCTTCCTGCACTTGTTTTTTGCGTGACACGAAGCGACACGACTTGTTCGTTTGTTAGTTTAAATTTTGATGATACGACATTTGTTGCGACTTTTCCGTTCCATCCGTAATGTGGATTGCTCGCATGGCGATCGTACGGATCGGAAACAGAGCGAATGTATGGCACAGCGCTGCTCCACACATTTTCGCTATTTTCTGTATTCCCGCCAGAACTTGAATGAAAATAGGCAGCAATCGGCTCATTTTGATATGTCGCATACACACCTGCCGTTTCGTTGACTGCTGCGGTAGATGTTGCTTGTTCTTTTGATTTTCCACCGTACACTTGGCTCGCCACAGTCATTTGCAAAAATGATGATTTTTTCAATTGAGCGTATGCGTAGCTACGTGCAGCAACAGCTTGTGCTTTTAACGCTTCTTTATGCCAAGATGATGGCATTTCCCCAGGGACAACACCTTTCAAATAGTCTTCGATGTCTAACGTATTAAATAAGTTTGGTGCCGTTTGTCCTGGTGTAATTTCAAATGAACCTCGGTATTTTACAGGTGCTGATGTCCCGTTTGCTTGTTGAATGCTGCCGATCGTGACGTCGTGTTGGTCGTTTCTTGTCACTTCATCTAATAAAAAACCGCTTGTCGATGTGTAAGAAACGCCATTGATTGTTGCGACGACTGCCCCGTTCATTTGTGAAAAAGCAATCGGATTTGTAAATGGGATCACTTGTTTTGTTTTCAAATCAATGAGTTGATAGTTTCCATTTACTGTCGCAAGGAACGTTGCAGTCGGCAATAGTTTTACCTTTACGGGTGTCGGATATGTTGCTGCATCAACGGATGTTGGGGTAAAAAGAAACATGCTAAAAGCGACTACGATCCATCGAATACTTTTCATCATTACTTCGCCGCCTCTATTTGTTGTTTCAATTTCTCGACTTCTTGCTCGAGCTGCTGAACGCGCTGTTCAAGTTTCGTGACTCGCTCATTTAGCGGGTTTATTTTTGCCAGCACCCATTCTACACTTGCTAAAACAGGTTCGCTATTTGCCAGTGCTTTTGATGCAGAAACGGTTAACATCGCTGCAAGCACCATCATGACAATCGTTCTTTTTTTCACCGTTTTCTCCTCCCTCATTTCTATTTATCTCACATTATAACAAATCATTTCAACAAAAAGGACGAAAATGTAACAACATTCTAGTTTTCTATTTTCCATTTGTCGATTTTAAAATTTATGGTATAATGTCTGATAGGTTTGTGAAAAGAGATGGTAGAAAGTGTTACTTTTTAAACAATAATTGATTGAAAAATCGGGAATGCTAACGAATAGGGAGGTTTCCTATGGTTTATTTCACCTTATTTCTTTGTTTTGTTTTAGCTGTGCTCATTACGCCTGTCGTGAAATGGTTGGCGTTTCGAGTTGGGGCAACGGACAAGCCAAATCAGCGGAAAGTGCACCAAAAAATTATGCCTCGTTTAGGTGGATTAGCGATTTTTATTAGTTTTATCGTCGGCTATTTTGTATTGAAACCAGCTAGCCCATATGCGACGGCGATTGTCATTGGTGCGACAATCATCGTGTTAACGGGTGTGCTTGATGATATATATGAGTTGCCGCCAAAGTGGAAGCTGCTCGGTCAAATTATTGCCGCCATTGTCGTCGTGTACGGCGGCATTCGCGTTGATTTTATTAACTTGCCATTTGGTGGCCATTTACAATTTGGATTATTAAGCATCCCGATTACGATGCTTTGGATTATCGGGATTACCAATGCCATTAACTTAATTGACGGTTTGGACGGTTTAGCTGCTGGCGTATCGTCCATTGCGCTTGTCACGATTGCTGGAATGGCAGCGACGATGGGCAATACGTACGTGTTCGTCTTTGCGATGAGTTTATTATTGCTCGGAAGTACGCTCGGTTTTCTTTTATATAATTTCCATCCAGCGAAAATTTTTATGGGCGATACAGGGGCATTATTTTTAGGCTATATGATCTCTGTGTTATCGCTTCTCGGCTTTAAAAACGTTACGGTGTTTTCGTTAATTATCCCGATTTTGATTTTAGGGGTACCTATTTCAGATACGTTATTTGCCATCGTCAGACGCATCGTTAATAAGCAACCGTTATCCGCACCGGATAAATCGCATTTGCATCATTGCTTATTGCGTCTTGGATACAGCCATCGTCAAACAGTATTAATTATTTATGGCATGGCAGCGATGTTTGGTCTTGCGGCAGTTGTATTATCGAAAGCGACGATGTTTGGCGCATTAGTCGTCATTGCGTTTGTGTTGCTTGTTGTTGAGCTTGTTGTCGAGAAAGTTGGGCTTGTCGGGAAAGATTATCGTCCGCTACTGAAGATGGTTCGCGGCATGAAAAAAATTTCATAATTCATTAAATGAAAGAGGGTGTCTCGCGAGACACCCTCTTTCATTGTTCTTGAGCGAATTGTTCGGTTTGTGCTTGATAAGACGATACGTCAAGATGTGTTTTTAACGTTTGTTTAATTTCATCTACTGTTGCTTCATCAAGTCGGTAATAATATACACCGCTAATGCGTGCGTCTTCTCCTTTGAGATGAAGCGTTTCGATGTTTGCACCTGTTCCCTTTGTTGCATAAGCAAAGAAGCCTTTCATTTCCTCAAACGTTAAGTTCGTCGTCATGTTTTTCCCGACCGCTTCCATCACATCGTCAAATTTCGTGAGCGACTTTACGCTCATCGCTTTTTTGAAGATTGCTTTCATCAGTTCTTGTTGGCGTTTGCCGCGCTCGATGTCGTTGTCATATTTACGTGTTCTTGCAAGCGCCAGCGCTTCTTCGCCGTTTAATGTTTGTAAGCCTGGTTTTAAATGAATCGCGTTTTTCCGATCATGTGAATCCATTTCGCGAAGTTCGTAAGGGACATCAAACTCAATGCCACCGAGTTCGTCAACGACATCAACAAACGCCTCAAAGTTCATCTTGACGTAATAATCGACTGGAATATCGAGCAATTCTTCAACCGTTTCGACCGTTGCTTTTACTCCACCGTATGCATGAGCGTGTGTAATTTTATCGTATTTTTTCTCGATTGGAATGTACACGTAAGAGTCGCGTGGGATGCTAAGCAATTTTACCGTTTTATCTTTCACGTTAAATGTCGCAAGGACAAGCGCATCGGAACGTACCGCCCCCATTCCTTTCTTTTGGCGAATGTTGCTGTCGTCTACGCCGATAAATAAAACAGAAATGTTATCTGAATTCGGATCAACTTCTTTTATTCGCTTTTCTGATTTTTCGCGTCCGTCAATTTGTTCAAACGACTGCTGAATGACGGACTGCGCTTTATTGAAAAGAAACGTGGCGTATGCCCCTCCCCCGATGATAAGAAGAAGCAATGGGAGTAGAACAAATGTCCATATTTTTCTTCGTTTTTTCCTTTTTTTCATATATGCTCGTCTATTTTGCATCGTCGTTCCCCTTTTTTCAAAAGTTCAACAAATATCGACATGTAAACAATCATCATTTTACAAAATTTTTATGCAGTCGTAAACGAAAATTTTTTTACTGCGCGACATCAAACTCGACGTATACATGCTCGCCATCTGTAATGGTGCTTTTCCCATTAGTCAGTTCTGTCATCCATGCGCGGAAATCTTCTTTTTGTTTTTCTTCGACATATGTGTCAATCGTTACGTGTTCTGCATAATGAATGTTTTTTATCGTATAAGTAGAGGCGCGCAGTTCATTTTCGACTTTCCCAAGCCATGTATAGTCAAACGTTGTATGCATGATCCGCATCAGTTTACGTTCGACAATGCCTGCGGCTTTTAGTCCTTCTGTCACTGCTTTTCCGTAAGCGCGCACAAGCCCACCAACGCCGAGTTTAATGCCCCCAAAATATCGTGTGACAACGACGACGGTGTTTTTTAACTTTTTCTTTTTCAACACTTCGAGCATTGGAACGCCTGCCGTGCCGCTCGGTTCGCCATCATCGTTTGCTTTTTGAATGTGATCGTGTTCGCCGATCATATATGCGGAACAGTTATGTGTTGCATCCCAATGTTTTTTCTTGATTTGTTGGATAAAGCGAATCGCTTCTTCTTCTGTTGTTGCTCGTTCGACGTAACAAATGAAGCGCGATTTTTCAATGACGATTTCTGCCTCTCCATATCCTTTTACCGTATAGTATGCCTCTAACAACGTGTAATCACCTCGAATACTTATTGGAATGTTGTGCGTTTTTTGTCGAAAAATGCTGATGGAAATAGATGAAACATGCTATAATGAAAATTATAAAACGATCTGTCTAATGTTCAAAGCAAGAAGAGCATTTAAATAAAAGTCAGAAAAGTTGTTTTTTTGACTTTTGTTCATTTTTTCTCAGGTGGTGTGTATGTCCAATAAAAAAATAAATGCAAAAGAGCTCGACCGAATTGTAAAAAAAATGATTGAAACGGTAGGTCAAAGCAAAAAGGAAATTTTTCATATTAGCGAACAGTCGTATAAGGAACGTGATCGATTACTCGCTGAACTTTATGAAATCAAGGGAGAGGTGAGTCGAGTTATTCAGCAGGCGGATCAATTGGAGATAAAGGAAAGGCTAGCACGTCAACGTCTATCAGAAGTAAGTAAAAGCTTTTCGTTATACTCTGAAGAGGAAATCCGTCAAACATATGAGAAAGCGCATTCGCTACAAATGGAACTTGCAATGACAAGAGAAAAGGAAAAACAATTACGTCGGCGCCGAGATGAATTAGAAAGACGGTTAGCTTCTGTGAAAGAAACGATTGAACGAGCCGATCATTTAATTGGACAAGTGACCGTTGTGCTCGGTTATTTAAATGGAGACTTTCGAGAGTTAAGTGAGTTCATTGAGGGGGCAAACAAAAAGCAAGAATTTGGATTGCGCATTATTGAAGCGCAAGAGGAAGAGCGGAAGCGGTTGTCGCGAGAAATACACGATGGCCCAGCACAAATGCTCGCGAACGTCATTATGCGTTCCGACTTAATTGAACGCATTTATCGTGAACGCGGAGCGGAGGAAGCGATTCGTGAAGTGCGCGATTTAAAAAAAATGGTGCGCTCTGCTTTATACGAAGTGCGCCGCATCATTTACGATTTGCGTCCGATGGCGCTTGATGATCTCGGTTTAATTCCAACGTTAAAAAAATATTTACAAACGATCGAAGAATATTATAAAAAAACCATCACGTTTACATACATAGGAGAAGTGCGTCGCTTGTCCGATCGTTTTGAAGTCGCTATTTTCCGCCTCGTGCAAGAAGCTGTGCAAAATGCGTTAAAGCATGCGGAGGCGAAGGAGATTCAAGTGAAAATAGAGCTAAAAAAAGATAGTTTGCTGATCGTCGTGAAAGATGATGGCAAAGGATTTAATCCGAATGAAAAAAAAGATAAAGCATTCGGATTAATCGGTATGCGTGAGCGTATCGAATGGTTGGAAGGGAAGCTACATCTTTACTCACAACTTGGACGCGGAACGATCGTTACAATGCATATACCGCTCCATAAGATGCAAGAGAAGGGGGAACAATAGTGAAAAAGCGCATCGTTTTAATTGATGACCATAAACTATTTCGAGAAGGAATTAAACGCATTTTAGATTTTGAACAAGATTTTGAAGTTGTTGCGGAAGGATGCGATGGAGACGAAGCGCTGGCGCTTGTTGATCAATATAAACCAGATGTCGTCATCATGGACATTAATATGCCGCATGTCAATGGCGTGGAGGCGACGCGCCAACTCATCGAGGCGTATCCGGATACAAAAGTGATCATTTTGTCGATTCACGATGATGAAAGTTACGTCATGCACGCCTTGCAAACAGGGGCGATGGGATATTTGTTAAAAGAAATGGATGCTGACGCTTTAGTTGAAGCAGTTCGTGTTGTGTCGGAAGGCGGCTCGTACTTGCATCCGAAAGTGACGCATAATCTTGTGAAAGAATATCGTCGTCTCATCGCTGGAGAGGGAACAGGACAAGAGAAGCAAAAACAAGCGATACGCCGACCGTACCATTTATTGACGCGCCGCGAATGTGAAGTGTTGCAGTTGTTGGTCGATGGAAAAAGTAATAAAGGTATTGCTGATGCGCTATTTATTAGCGAAAAAACGGTCAAAAACCATGTAAGCAACATTTTGCAAAAATTAAATGTTAATGATCGCACGCAAGCGGTTGTTGTTGCGATTAAAAACGGCTGGGTGGAAGTGAAATAAGGTTGTCGAGTGAATTCGACAACCTTTTTCAATGCAAGGATATTTATAATGTAGTACAATGCAAGTAGGAAAAATTTTGGACAAGGAAGGTAAAGGCAATGAAAACGGCGATTTTAACAGATAGTACAGCATATATCCCGAAGCATATTCGCGAACAGTTGAATATACATATCATTCCTTTAAGTGTTGTCTTTGGAACGGAGACGTATCGAGAAGAAATCGATATAGGTGTAGAAGATTTTTTTGATAAAGTAAAAACGAGCGAACAACTGCCGACAACGTCACAGCCGCCGATTGGTCTATTTGTTGAAACGTTTGAGCAGCTTGCAAAACAATACGATGCGGTCATTTCGATTCATTTATCAAGCGGCATTAGTGGAACGTACCAAGGAGCCGTTTCCGCAGGGCAGATGGTTGAAGGCATTCGCGTGTATGCATACGATTCGGAAATTAGCTGCATGGTGCAAGGTTTTTATGCGATAGAGGCAGCAGAAATGGCACAAGCAGGTATGCATCCAGAGGCGATTATTGCGCGGCTAGATGAAATGAAGCGATCGGTGCGCGCTTATTTTATGGTTGATGATTTATCCCATTTGCAGCGCGGTGGGCGGCTAAGTGGCGCACAAGCGTTTATCGGCAGCCTTTTACAAGTGAAACCGATTTTACATTTTGTTGATAAAGTGATCGTGCCGTTTGAAAAAATTCGTACACGTAAAAAAGCGTTAAGCCGAATAGAAGAGCTATTTGCTGAAGATGCGATGCTGGGCGTTCCGATGCGTGCGGTCATCATTCATGCGAATCGTGAAGAAGAAGCGCGCGCATGGAAAGAAAAGCTCGAACAACAATACCCGCACGTTGAATTTTTCCTTAGTTATTTCGGACCGGTCATTGGCACACATTTAGGTGAAGGAGCAATGGGATTCGGTTGGTACAAAAAATAAACAGGAATTCTTTTGATTAGCGCGAATAGAAGAAGTGGGCGACTCGTCCACTTCTTTTTTAGTGAGGTGATTTCGTTGCATCTCGCAGGCAAGCAGCTGCTAAAGTCTGAACTTTCTTTTTCTCATGATGCGAAACATGTTCAAATCGTTGACAGTATCGTCAAAACGAAAAAAGGTTATCGCTGTGTGCGATGCGACAATGAGGATCAACAACTTTTTGCCTCTTTTCCGTGCGCTCGGTGCGGACGCATATGTACGTATTGTCGAAAATGTGTCATGATGGGACGATGTAGCGAATGCAATCCGCTCGTCATATGGACGGGCCCAATTCCCTCCACCTCTTTTTCTTCACCGCTGAAATGGAGCGGTAAACTATCCCCAGCCCAACAACTTGCTTCCGACGAAGTGTGTCAGGCGATTGATCGAAACGACTCTTTGCTCGTTTGGGCCGTATGTGGTGCAGGAAAAACGGAAGTGTTATTTGCGGGAATCAATCTGGCGCTGTCGCGCGGAAAGCGCGTTTGCATCGCCGCTCCGCGCACAGATGTCGTATTAGAGCTAGCTCCGCGCTTGGCGAGCGTATTTCCATCGGTCGATATGGCGGCATTATATGGCGGTAGCGAAGACCGTGGTAAACTTGCTTCATTGACGGTGGCAACGACGCATCAACTACTTCGGTATTATCGGGCGTTCGATGTCATGATTGTTGATGAAGTGGATGCATTTCCGTATAGCGTTGATCCGATGCTTTCGTATGCCGTTGAACGTGCTCGAAAACCGACGTCTTCACTCATTTACTTAACCGCAACACCTAACGAACAATGGCAATATGAAGTAAAAAGTGGAAAGCGAAAAGCGGTAACCATTCCTGCGCGCTATCATCGTCACCCACTCCCTGTCCCTACATTTGAATGGTGCGGCAATTGGCAAAAAAAGTGGCGTCACCACCGTTTACCTTTATGTGTCGTTCAATGGATGTATGCCCGTTTAGAACAAAAGAAGCAAGCTTTTGTATTCGTTCCCCACATCGACTTGTTACAACAAGTTGTTCCGTACTTGCAACAATTTCATCCGCACATTGAAGGGGTGCATGCCGAAGATCCGAAACGAAAAGAAAAAGTGCTCACTTTTCGGCGCGGGCAAATTCCTATTCTCGTGACAACGACCATTTTAGAGCGCGGGGTGACTGTGCCCAACGTTGATGTCGCTGTGTTAGGTGCAGAACAACCGATTTTTACCGAAAGTGCGCTCGTGCAAATTGCTGGACGGGTCGGGCGGAGTGCCCAATATCCGACAGGTGATATTCGCTTTTTTCATTTTGGAAAAACGAAAGCAATGCTTAAAGCAAAGCGCCATATTGTACGTATGAACGAAGAAGCGCGAAAGAGAGGATTGATCGACGAATGAAATGTGTCATTTGTCATGATGAATGGATGCCACACATGTCGTTTTCCATCCTTTTGACGATTCGTCAAGCGGATGTTTGTTGCCCGCATTGCCGTGCACGTTTTATTCGTCTGGAAGGAAGTTGTTGTGAACGATGCAGCCGTTTCAGTGATCAAGCGGTATGTGAAGATTGTATCGCGTGGGAGAAACGAAAAAGTGCTTTAAAACAAAACGTCTCGGTGTATATGTATAATGATTGGATGAAAGAAGTGATGAACCGTTTTAAATTTCGCGGTGATTATGCGCTTGTCGAAGCGTTTCGTCATGATATTCGCGCAGTTTTCTCGAAACATTTTTCTTCTGATGTGCTTCTCGTCCCTATTCCGCTTAGCCCTTCTCGATTAGTTGAACGCGGATTTAATCAAGCGGAAGCGATTGCTTCGCTTTTACCATTTCCAATCATTTCCCCTTTGCGACGGATCGACGGCGAAAAACAATCGAAAAAAAACGAGACGTGAACGCTTTGTCGGACGGAAGTTTTTTGTCGCTGAAGGAAGTGTCGCAGGAAAGCGCATTGTAATCGTAGATGATATTTACACGACAGGGGCGACGGTGCACGAAGCGGCAAAACTTCTTTATGACGCA
The DNA here is from genome assembly GCF_001187595.1 of Anoxybacillus gonensis. Classification (GTDB taxonomy): domain Bacteria; phylum Bacillota; class Bacilli; order Bacillales; family Anoxybacillaceae; genus Anoxybacillus; species Anoxybacillus gonensis. Next base: position 2,520,404 of record NZ_CP012152.1, on the reverse strand, counting down.
GGTGCGCAAGATATTTGTTCGTTTACATTAATTCGTAGTTAACATTGTCTTTTTGTATGCCGATAATAAAAGAAAAGAGTGAGTGGAGTGTGAGTGGTGATGGAACTTCGTGGGGAGATGGCGATGAATCGTGTACAATCTCTATATTCTTTTTCTCCGCTATGTTCTGAAGGCGTATATGTTGGGAAGGTAAAAAAGCATTTAGGAAATGGTGAAGCCATTGTGACGATACAAGGACAAGATGTACACGTTCAATTCGAGGGAGAAGTGCCGAAGGAATCAACATGTTTTGTCCGATTCGTAAGTGAATCTGACGGAATATGGAACGTAGTATGTGAGAAACGAGAAGGGCACATCACTTCACATTTTTTACAAGATATTGAAAAAATATTTTCCAAGCAAGGGAAAAGTTTATCTCTCGAAGAAAAATTAAACTTACAGCGTTTTTTTGAAATGGCAGAAGGGACAGTCAAAGAAAAAATAAAAACGATTGAAACGATGGTTAGTAAAAAGATACCGATCAACACTTTTCAATTGCAATGCATTCATGAAGCGTTGAAGGAATCTAGTTTTGATGAACAATTGAATAAATTGATGAAAGTGATAGATCCTCTCGTTGTACAAGATGACACTATACAAAGTGAGCAGTTAACATATGGAGAAATTTCTTCGTTTTCAATTAAGGAAGAGTGGATGCCATCTGTACCTTCACAGATGAAAGAAGTAATCGTAAAAACAGTAACAGAAAAAATGACAGAGGCTGAGCGTAATTTCAAAGAGGAAAAAAGAAATATAAATACAAAAATAGAAAAAGCAATAGAAATTATTAAAAAGGAGCAAAATTTACAAACAAGAGAGCGAGGAAAACACTTTATCGAGGCAGCCGTTCGTGCGCTTGATCGTGTCATTTCACAAGGAGACTTAATAAATTTAGCTGATATGGAGATGGAGAAAAAACTTCTTCAAATTAGTGCCAAACTTGCCGAAGCGAAAACAGAGATAATAAACGGACGCATGGATCAAGCGTTGAAATGTGTGCAGGAAAGTAAGAACATGCTTCAACAAATTCAATTCCAACCTTCTCAACAAAAAATAGTGCGCATTTCATCAAATGAAAAATTAAACCGCCATTGGACGATGGAAAAACAAATATTTCAACAATTGAAACATATGTTATCCCATCCGCCAAAGGACGATGAAGTGTCTGCTCGCTACGTGTTGGAACAGTTTCGCCAACTTGGTTTTTATCATGAAAAGGATCTTGTTCGCTCTTTGTTGGTAGAGAAAGATTTAGTACCGGCAGAAAACTTGAAAACGTGGTTAATAAAAATGACCAAAAATGAAGGGCATCCTTTGTTTAAAACAGCCGAACAGGCGTTGATGAATATTACTGGGCAACAGCTGTTAAGCAAGTTTCAAGAAGAAAGTCATACCCAAACAATGTTTTATCAATTACCGTTTTTACAAGGTGAGGAAATAAAAACGGTACAAATTTATTTGCATTCGAGAAATGCAAATGGGAAAGTAGATTGGGAAAATTGCTATTTATACTTTTTGTTGAATACAGAACGGTACGGAAAAGTATCTGTTTCTTTTCAAGCGCTACAAAGACAAGTGACATTAACCATTCGTACAGAAGATGATGCAGTTGATCAATCGTTGCGTAGCTTTATAAACACAACAAAAGAAAATTTAGAAACTATTGGGTATCGAGTAAGAGATATTGTTATTGCCAAGCTAGAAGAACCGAAAGAAGAAGTCGCTGATCCTGAACTTAAATATACAAAGAATGTAGAAAGGAAACGTGAGTGGAGAATATGAACGGAAATCATTATTTTACGGCCATATCGAGTTACGAACAAAAGTCTGGCTCTTTTTCGGTGAATGTAAGTACAATGGATATACTAACGAACTATCCGTATGTGCAAAAAGATGAGGAGTTGGCTAAAAACTTAATGGATCCAGAATATCGAATGCCTGTACAGCTATACGCAGCAATTGGAGAAGTGTTAAAATTGATTCGTGCAATTGAACGATCATAGGAGCGGACGACATGGAAATCAAAAGAGTGGAAAGTATAGGTTCTGTTGATGTATCGCAAACAAAACAAGTTGTATCTTCTTCAATATCATTTTCAGAAATAATAGGTCAACAGCATCATCGGTTAGTTGGTGAACAATTCGAAAAGAGAATCAGGGAAATTGAAGAACAAGGAAAAAAACTTGTTGAATCGCGGACAATAGAAGATTTAAGGAAATATAAAAAGCTTGTAAAACAATGCATCGATGAGACGGTAAAAAATGGGCTTCAATTATCAGAGCAGTATGGATTTGGGTGGAATGGACGATCTCGCGTATATAAAATTGTAAAAGAAATTGACAAGCAACTGATCCGATTAACAGAAGATTTGTTAAATGAACAAAAAACGACATTAGATTTATTAGGTACAATTGATGCGATTCGAGGGTTAATCATTAACATATATGTATAGAGTAAAGAAGGGGGAGGTAATTATGAATCTTGACAATTGTCCGGTATGTGGAGGTCTGTTTCTTAAAACAAAATTTCGCGATATATGCGAGAAATGCTATAAGGAAGAGGAAGAAGCTTTTGAGGTTGTATATAATTTTTTACGTAAAAGAGAAAATCGGATGGCAACAATTACCCAAGTCGTAGAAGCTACTGGTGTTGAAGAGGCATTGTTGTTCAAATTTATCAAAACAGGGAGGTTACAATTACGTCAATTTCCTCATTTAGGATATCCTTGCGCTCGATGTGGAACAATTATTCGTGAAGGAAAATTATGTGAATCGTGCAATAAAGACGTCAATAAACAACTTCATATGATCTATGAAGAAGAAAAAAGAAAAGACAAACAAAATAATAACCCAACATATTATATAAAAAAAGATGAAAAGTAATGTGTTGTTGTAAATGTTTTTTTTCTTTTGACGATAATAAATATAAAGAAACGTTCGTTTTGTAATACATGAAAAAAAGGAGGGAGTAGGATGAGAATCGATCATGTTCGTCTGTCAAATGTTTATGCGTATCGCTCCAGAATAGAAAGCGATGTCTCAAAACATAAGCGTTTAAAAGAAAATGATCAAGTCGATATTTCTGTTGAGGCAAAAGAACTGCAACAGTTAGCTTTATGGGAGAAAGAACGGCAAAAAAAACTTGCTGACATAAAAGAACGTGTGCAAAACGGGACGTATCAAATTGACAATTATGAAGTAGCAAAAAGTATATATGCGTTTTATAAACAAGGAAAGCAGTAGATGGGCATAAAGGGGCGATTCATTTGTCTATTCAGCAACTTGTTGGTGTGTTGCGTGATTATATCGAAACGCATCAACAATTAAAAAGTAGTGCAAACAGAAAGACGGAAGCGCTAAAAAAAGGGGACTTCGCTGCTTTAGATGACATTGTAAGAGAAGAACAAGTACACGTAGCGATGCTTAATCAGTTAGAAAAAAAGCGTGCGCGAATAGTTACGCAAATCACAGGGATTGATGGAGAGCAAACAGTAGAATCATGTTTGCGTTATGCAGATGAGCAAGAACAGAAGATTCTCCATGAGTTGCGAAAGCAATTATTACAGCATATTGAAGAACTTAAACGGATAAATGAGCTGAATCAACAACTTATTGAGCAATCGTTACAGTTTGTTTGCGTCATGCTTGATGCGTTGCATCCGCAAAGAAAAGATATACAATATCGTGCTAACAATGAGCCAACTTCTTATGAGGAGCGACAGTCTATTTTTGATTCGAAAGTGTAAATAAAAAGCTGGAGGAGATATCATTGAGGTCTACATTTCATGGATTAGAAGTCGCTAAACGGGGCATGTTTACACAACAATCAGCTATATACGTAACAGGGCATAATATCGCGAACGCTAATACGCCGGATTTTTCAAGACAACGTGTGAATTTTAACCAAACAGAGCCATATCCAGCAGCTTCAATGAATCGCCCGAATATTCCGGGGCAGATGGGAACAGGGGTGGAAGCAGGATCGATTCAGCGAATAAGAGATAGTTTTTTAGATTACCAATATCGCAATGAAAGCACGAAGTCAGGTTACTGGAGTACGCGTTTGGATGCTATTAGCCGAATGGAAGATGTGATGAATGAGCCGACTGAGTTTGGCTTGGCGAAGGCGATGACACAATTTTGGGAGTCTCTCCAAGATTTGAGTGTTAGTCCAGAAAATGAGGGTGCGCGTGCGGCGGTTAGACAACGTGGCATTGCTGTGGCAGAATCTTTTAACTATTTGCATAGTTCGCTGACGCAAATTCGTGAAGATTTAGGTCAACAAATTAAAACGGGGTTATTGGAGGTAAACTCCATTTTAAGACAAATTAGTGAATTAAACGACCAAATCAAAGCGATTGAACCGAATGGATATTTGCCGAACGACTTGTATGATCGGCGTGATGCGCTTGTGGACGAATTGTCGAAGTATGTGCAAGTAAAAGTAGACAAGCAACCAACGGGTGGCAATGCTTTGCCGATTGCTGAGGGGATTTACAAAATTTCAATCGTTGATTCAACTGGCGCAGCCATTGAAGTTGTATCAAGTACAGGATATAAAACGTTATCGATCGATCCGAGCATTTCTGGCGACCCGACGAATCCGAATGGATATGTTCGTAACGTTGTTTTATCAGACGGTACGACGATTGCCCCAAACGACTTTGCGAACGGAAAAATAAAAGCATTAATTGAAGCATACGGGTATGGAAGTACGCCTACTAGCGTTGTTGGATATTATCCGGATATGTTGAATAAATTAGATCAAATGGCATACTCGTTTGCGGAAATGTTTAATGCCCAACATCGCGCGGGATATGGACTTGATAACTCAACAGGATTGGACTTCTTTAGTGTGGGTTCAGTAAGTGGAGCGGCGGGTGCAATCCAAGTGAGCATTAACGATTTATCTAAAATTGCGGCTTCTACTGCATTAAACGAACCTGGGAATGGTGAAAATGCCCTAAATCTATCTAAAATAAAAGATTTGCTTATTACGAGTGGAACGGTCACCATTTCAGGAAGTCCTGTTTCTGTTCCTATTCAAGGTGGAACGATTCAAACGTTCTATGAAGGGTTCATTGGGCAAATTGGTGTAGATGGTCAACAAGCTCAAAGAATGAAAGTGAATGCGGACACGTTAGCTAAGTCTGTCAATGAAAATCGCCAGTCTGTCAGCTCCGTTTCTCTTGATGAGGAGATGACAAATTTAGTTAAATTTCAGCATGCGTACAGTGCAGCTGCGCGCATGATTACAGTCGTTGATGAAATGCTTGATAAAATTATTAACGGTATGGGACGTGTCGGAATATAAAGGTAGGTGGATGAGATGAGAGTAACACAATCAATGCTTGCTCATAATATGTTACGACATTTATCGACAAGTTATCAAAGGCTTGGAACGATTCAGGAGCAATTAACGACAGGAAAAAAGATTACTCGCCCTTCTGATGATCCTGTTGTGGCGATGAAAGGAATTGCGTATCGTGAGAGTTTGCAACGTGTAAAGCAATATCAGCGGAATATTGGTGAAGTGCATAACTGGATTGACAGTGCTGATGATGCACTGGATAAAGTGGGAATGGCACTGCAACGTGTTCAAGAGCTCGTCGTCCAAGCATCAACAGATACAGCAACACCTGATGACCGCAAAAAAATTGCAGATGAAATTGACCAACTACAAAAACATATTGTTGATATTGCTAATACGAAAGTAGGTGGAAAATATATTTTTCACGGAACTGACACAAGAAATCCACTATTTGTTGGCTATCCAGATGACCCTTCGTTTTCAGCTGGCACAAACAATAACAAAGTGAAAATTGAAGTGTTTGATGGAATTGAATTAGAAGTGAATATTGATGGTGCGGCTTTATTTGGAGATGCCTCGACTGGCATCGTTGGCATGCTACAAAACTTGAAGACAGCTTTGAATAACCCAGGGAGTACAGGGAATACAATTGGTAGTTATTTAACACAAGTTGAGAATCAACAAAATGCCTTGTTGGCAGCTCGTTCGGAACTTGGGGCGAAACAAAATCGAGTGGAAATGATGGAAAATCGCTTAGCGACACAAGAAGTTATTACGACAAAAGTGATGTCGAATAACGAGGATATTGATTACGAAAAAGCAATTACAGAGCTTATTTCACAGGAAAGTGTCCATCGTGCTGCACTAAGTGTAGGAGCGCGAATCATTCAGCCGACATTAATTGATTTTTTGCGTTAGGTGAGTAAAATGAATATGCCGCAAATACAAATTCGTACTGTAAAAGCGATGCTCGGTTTGAACATACAAAAACCAACACAGCATATTGAGCAGCCTAAAGCAGAATTATATATCGAACAGCCGCCGGCTTCGCTCCATATTTATAAACAACCTGCTCGTCTCACCATTGATCAATCAAGGGCATGGAGAGATATGGGGCTAATTGGTCCGCTTGAGTCGACGAGCCGGTTTGCTAAAGAAGGACGCCAAGCTTTGCTTGAGGGGATTGCTAGACAAGCGGAAGAAGGAGAACGGTTGATGCGAATCGAGCATGGCGGTAATCCGATCGCAGAAATCGCAACAGGAAAAGGCATGCGCCCATATCGCCAGCTTGGAATTACATTTATTCCATCTGTAGATAGTGTAGATGTTCACTATGAACCAGCGCGCGTGGAGATCGAAGTGGAAAAGAATAAGCCGATTATCCAAGCGAAAGTTAATCCGCCTATTCATGAGTATAAACAAGGGAAAGTTTCTGGTCATATGATTCAATATCCATCTATACAGATTGATGTGAAGTATTAAATGTGAAGCGGTGCTTGATGTGCCGCTTTTTCTGTGAAATAAGGAAGGAGCTCGGTAAGATGAAAATGGTGTCAAAATTTTTGGGCGAAGTCGAAGTTTGTGAAGATCAAGTTATATACTTTCCAAACGGAATTCCCGGATTCGAGGAAGAAAAGCATTTTGTAATTTTGCCTCTTGAAGAATCGACATCATTCGCCATTTTGCAGTCTATTCATCATCAGCATGTCGGGTTTGTCGTTGCATACCCGTTTGCTTTTTATCCTGAATATGCTTTTGACTTATCGGAAGATGAGGCGGAAACATTAAAATTAACGTCTCCAGAAGATTGTTTAGTGTATGTTATTATGACGCTGAAAGAGCCGTTTGTCGAATCAACGTTAAATTTAAAGGCACCTGTTGTTATTAATGTACGAGATAAAATAGGAAAGCAATTGATTCTGCACAATACCGATTATCCGATTCGTTTTTCTTTGCGTGAAGTGAACGAGGGGAGGGAACGATAATGCTCGTTCTTACCCGGAAAAAAAATGAATCTATTATGATTGGGGATACTATTGAGATTAAAGTGTTAGCCATTGAAGGAGATCAAGTAAAGTTAGGGGTCGTTGCTCCGAAGCATATCGATGTGCACCGCAAAGAAGTGTATCGGCTCATTCAAGAAGAAAATAAGCAAGCACTGCACGTTTCACAGCATTTATTCGATCAGCTAAAAAAACAATAAAAAAATAAAAAAATGACTAAACATTTTTATATTCACTCCGATATAAAGATTGGGAGCAGGAGATATACTTTGTTTCTTGCGCACCCAACTACATGGATGTAGAAAAATATAATTCAAGGAGGAAATGAACATGAGAATTCAACACAACATTTCAGCGTTAAATACGCACCGTCAATTAGCATTCAACAACACGCAAACAGCGAAAAACCTTGAGAAGCTTTCTTCTGGTTTCCGCATCAACCGTGCAGGCGACGATGCTGCAGGTCTTGCTATCTCTGAAAAAATGCGCGGTCAAATTCGCGGTCTTGAAATGGCTACTAAAAACGCACAAGACTCTATCTCATTAATTCAAACAGCAGAAGGTGCATTAACGGAAACTCACGCAATCCTTCAACGCATGCGCGAACTTGCTGTGCAATCAGCAAATGACACAAACACACAAGAAGATCGTGATGCTCTACAAGCAGAAGTGAATCAATTAATCTCTGAACTTAACCGTATTGCAAACAATACAGAATTTAACACACAAAAACTGTTAGATGGTACGTTTAATGGTAAAACTTTCCATATCGGTGCGAATTCTGGTCAAGCGATCACATTAACAATTAATGCCATGACTGCAAGCGGCTTAGGTGTGAGCGGATTAAGCATTTCTTCTCAAACTGCTGCTGATGACGCTATTTCAACAATTAATAGTGCAATTGAAACAGTTTCTAGCGAACGTGCGAAACTCGGTGCGGTACAAAACCGTTTAGAGCATACAATTAACAACCTAGGTGCAACACAAGAAAACTTAACTGCTGCTGAGTCACGTATCCGTGATGTTGACATGGCGAAGGAAATGATGGAGTTTACGAAAAACAATATTTTAATGCAAGCAGCACAAGCGATGTTAGCGCAAGCGAACCAACAACCACAAGGCGTATTGCAATTGCTTCGCTAATTAACATAAAAAGAGATCTTAGGCGCGGTTCTAAGGTCTCTTTTTATTTTTTGCTCTAAAATATATAACAAATGAGTGAAAATGTGCCGATATAAAAGGAGAGCTAATTTACTCTTCCATAAAGATGAGAGGAGAAAAGTTATGGTTGAACAAGTTAATATCGAAACGATTTATTCGAAACGAGAAGGGTTGCCTGTTTTTAAAATGGCAGGCTATTTATTACATAGCAAGTACGATCCAATAAAAGAAGCAGAGGTGTACGTTGAAAAACATTATAAAAAACATCATCTTCACATTTTGTTTGGATACGGAAATGGATATATTGTGCAACAATTTGCAAAAAAGATAACGAGCGATGAATTTCTTCTTGTCGTCGAGCCGAATCGAGCGCTTGAAAAAGATATTCAGAGCACCCATGTAAATAATGAGCGTATAAAAGTGGCCGTGATTGAACATGTCGACGAATTTGAAGCGATTTTACAAGTGTTTATAAAAAGATTTCCGCAAGGTGCTCAATTTATCATTTCGCCAAATTACGATAAAATATACTCGGAACTTTGCAAGCAATGTTTTAAAAAAGCAAAAGATGTTGTTTTTATGGAGAAAATAAATAGGAATACTTTCAATTTTTTTGCGCATGATTGGCAAAAAAATTATTTGTTTAATTTAGTGCATGCATTTGAAGACGAAGGGCTGCAAGTTTTAGAAAAACAGTTTGATGCGCCAGCGATTATCGTTGCTGGCGGACCTTCTTTAACAAAACAGCTGCCTTTATTAGAGCAAGTAAGAGAAAAGGCGCTAATTATTTGTGCAGGTTCTACAATTAATACGCTGCTTGCTCATCATATAAAACCACACATTGTTGTTACAATAGATGGAGGAATAAATAACTATTTGCATTTCGAATCGATCGATATGGACGATATATTTGTTATTTACTCTTTATTAGTTCACCATCAAATTATTGATGAGCATAAAGGAAAACGAGCGTTTTTTATTCCAAACAATATGGACTATGACATGGCGAGCTTAACGACACAACTGTTGAATAAGCATGTTCCATCTGTGCTGTCTGGTGGTTCTGTGGCGAATTTTGCTTTATTTATCGCACATCGCCTGACTTCGGGACCAATTTGTTTAATCGGACAAGATTTAGCTTACACAAACAATCAAACGCATGCTCAACATAACCGTTTTTATCGTGAAATAAGCGAAGAAGATAAAAAGCAACGTGGAATGTTTTATACCGAAGGGTATTTCGGTGATGAGGTTTTGACGGATTATGGATTTTACTCGATGAAAACATCGTTTGAACAGTTTGCTTCTTTTGTTGACGATAGCAACCGTTTATTTAACTGTACAGAAGGTGGCGTACGTTTAGAAGGATATAAGCAAATCCCGTTTAAACAATTTATTGAAAAATATATTCGTTTTGATGACGGGCGAACCGTATTCGTTGACCAATTTGTACAGCCTCAAAAAAGAAGTCAGGAAGAATGGGAAGTGTTTTTAGAGAGAATAGAGAGGGAAATAGAAAAGTATCAAGAGGTTGCTGATATTTGTAAAAAGGCGATTCGTTTGCTAGGTAAAAATCGTTCAAACCAGTATTTTGATGAACATATATTGAAAAAATTAAATAAATATGATCGAAAGCTAGATGAACAACTAAAAACAGGGATTATGCAATATTTATTAATGCCTATTGTATATCATATTTTATGTGAATTTTTGCCGAGTGAAAATGAAACAAAAAAAGAAATGTTCCATCGAGTATATCACCGCTCGAAAGCCTTATATGGAGGAGTGGAAAAGGCAGCTAGCGAAACGGTGTTTTATTTAAGTGAGTTGCGAAAAAGAATAAAAGAAAAAATAGCAAATATGAAAGGGGAATGATGATGAATCAGCTTATTCAAGAGACCCAAGAAACTTTTTTTTCATATTTATTTCGTGTAAAAGATGGTTGTGTAACGATTGCCGAAAAACTAAGGAAAGATAACGTTGGAGAGGCGCTACAGCTACTTGCTCAATTTGTAGAAGGGGCGTCATGGCTTCTTCAAGTTGTACATTTAATGCAAAAGAATGGTTTTGCATTTAGCGTATCAATGGAGGGGCTGAATGAATATTTATATGAGATTAACGAGGGATTGGAAATACAAGATTATGTATTAGTTGCGGATTTGTTTGAATACGAAATTGCGCCATTTATCGACAATATGATCGAAGGACAATTTGTTCAATGTAACGACGTTGAGGGGAATTAAAGTAAGATATAGAAAAAGGTGATAGAAATGTTTGAAAATCAAGTCGTCCTTGTTACTGGCGGTACAGGATCATTTGGGAAAAAATTTGTAAAAACTATATTGGCCTATGATGTAAAAAAAGTTATCATATTCAGTCGGGATGAGTTAAAACAATATGAGATGTCGCAAGAATATAACGATCCTCGCCTCCGTTTTTTTATTGGGGATGTCCGTGACAAAGATCGTTTGTATCGAGCGTTTGATGGGGTAGATATTGTTGTACATGCAGCAGCACTGAAACATGTTGGAGCATGCGAGTATAATCCGTTCGAAGCGATTAAGACGAATATTTACGGAGCGCAAAACGTCATTGAAGCAGCGATCGATCGAGGAGTCAAAAAAGTGATTGCTTTAAGTACGGACAAAGCAGCGGCTCCTATCAATCTCTATGGTGCAACAAAACTTGCATCAGACAAGTTATTTGTGGCTGCGAATTCATATGTTGGATTTAAGGATACGAAGTTTTCAGTAGTTCGCTACGGAAATGTAGTTGGCAGCCGAGGGAGTGTCGTTCCGTTCTTTAAGAAAATGCGCCATACAGGCAAGTTGCCGATTACAGATGAGAGAATGACACGTTTCTGGATCACCCTTGATCAAGGTGTGCAATTTGTGTTAGATAACTTACAACGTATGCGTGGGGGAGAAATTTTTGTTCCGAAAATCCCAAGTATGAGAGTAGTTGATTTAGCCAAGGCGATTGCACCAGAATGTGAAATTGAAATTGTTGGTATCCGTCCGGGAGAGAAGCTTCATGAAGCGATGATTACGGAAGATGATGCTCGCCGTACTTTGGAATTTGACACTTATTATGTTATTCAACCGGAGTTTCCATGGTGGTCTGAAGCGTATGTAGAAGGAGGAAAAACGCTTCCAGATGGATTTAAATATACGAGCGATACGAACACGCAATGGTTAACGGTGGAAGAGTTACGAGAGTTGGTAGATGGAATGTAAAGTAGTTGTTTTCATTTTTCGAGGAGATGATAAGGTGGGGAAGTCAACATCTTGGGAACCGATTCGTCAATCATATTTGCCCTATGGAAAGCAATGGATTGATGAGGAGGACATTGAAGCAGTTGTAGAAGTATTAAAAGGAGATTACTTAACAACCGGTCCGGATATTTCAAAATTTGAACAAGCTGTTGCACAATATGTCGGGGCAAAATATGCTGTTGCTTTTTCGAATGGCACAGCAGCGCTCCATGGTGCTTGTTTTGCGGCGGGGATTGGTCAAGGAGATGAAGTGATCACAACACCGATGACCTTTGCTGCAAGTGCGAATTGTGTGCTTTATCAAGGTGGGATACCTGTTTTTGCGGATATTGATGAGAAAACGTACAATATTGACCCAAATAAAATCGAAGAGAAGATAACGAATAAGACAAAGGCTATCATCCCTGTTGATTTCACAGGTCAACCGGTTGAACTAGACCGTATTTTAGAAATCGCCAGAAAGCATAGCCTTGTCGTCATTGAAGATGCAGCGCATGCGTTAGGAGCGACATATAAGGGTAGAAAAATCGGCTCCATTAGTGATATGACGATGTTCAGCTTTCACCCAGTAAAACATATTACATCGGGTGAAGGTGGTGTGATTACGACGAATAATGAAGAGTATTATGAGAAATTACTACAATTCCGCTCTCATGGGATTACGCGCGATAAGGAAAAACTGAAAGAATATCACGGTCCTTGGTATTATGAAATGCAATTCCTTGGTTATAATTATCGAATGACTGATATTCAAGCAGCGCTAGGGACGAGCCAGCTGAAGAAGATTGATCAATTTATTGCACTTCGTCGAAAATTTGTTGCAATGTATAATGAAGTGTTCAAAGATGTGAATGAAATTATTACGCCATTCCAACATAAAGATGGAGATTCAAGTTGGCACTTATATATGATTCGATTGAAATTGGATAAACTAACAGCGTCAAGACGCGAAATTTTTGAAGCACTTCAACAACAAAACATTGGTGTCAACGTTCACTACATCCCTATTCATTTACAGCCTTATTATCAACAACTGGGTTACAAAAAAGGAATGTGTCCAAATGCTGAAAAATTGTATGAAGAAGTGATTACGTTGCCTTTATTCCCAGCGATGAGTGAAGAAGATGTTAACGATGTAATTCATGCTGTAAAGAGGACGATAGCCTATTACAAAAAATAAGAAGGTGAGAAAGTGAAGGTTGCTGCGATTATCCAAGCGCGTATGGGCTCAACTAGACTTCCGGGGAAAGTATTAAAAAAAGTACTTGATAAAACGTTACTTGAATATCAAATTGAAAGGGTAAAAAGAGCGAAAACGATTGATGAAATAATTATTGCGACAACGACGAAAGAAAGTGATGACCCAATCGTTCAACTTTGTCAGCAACTTTCGATTCCTTACTATCGTGGTTCGGAGGAGGATGTGTTGTCGCGCTATTATGAAGCAGCAACAACATTTGGTGTAGATGTAATCGTTCGTTTAACATCCGATTGTCCAATTATTGATCCGATGGTTATTGATAAAGTGGTTGAACAATATTTGGATAATAGAGATCGATACGATTATGTGTCAAACACATTAACGCGTACATATCCGCGAGGGATGGATACAGAAGTAGTGTCGTATGAAGTGTTAAAAAGAGCTCATGAAGAAGCAAAAGGGTCGGTATATCGAGAGCATGTAACGGCCTATATGTATCATCATCCTGATCAATTCAGACTTTGTAATGTTTCAAACGAGGAGGACGAAAGTAAGCATCGTTGGACAGTGGACACAGAGGAAGATTTTGAATTAATAGAAAAAATCATTAGTAAACTTTATCCAGAAAACACATATTTCAATATGGATGATGTGTTAAAGCTAATTGATAGAAATCCAGCATGGTTTGATATTAACAGTCATGTTGAGCAGAAAAAATTATTTGAATAAAAGTATTTATTAATAGATATCAATGGAGATATGGTGACTATGAAAGCTGTTTTTAGAGTTGATGCTTCTTTTCAAATAGGAACTGGCCATGTTATGCGCTGTTTAACATTGGCTGAGGAATTAAAAGACCGTGGGCATGAGGTTATATTTATTTCAAGAAAACTAAAGGGGCATTTGTGCGATTTAATCAATCAGAGAGGATACCGGGTCTATTGTTTACCATCTCAAAACAAAATAATAAATAATTGTGACACTAAACATGCTCAATGGCTTGAGACAAGTTGGGAGATAGATGCTCATCAAACAATTGAAATTATTGAAAAAAATTTTCATTACGTTGACTGGTTAATTATTGACCACTATGCACTAGATCATAAATGGGAAAATCAATTAATAAATTACAGTAAACATATCATGGTTATTGACGATTTAGCAGATAGAAAGCATTTATGTGATATTCTATTAGATCAAAATTATTATTTAAATTTAGAGGATCGTTATAAATGTTTAGTCCCCTCAAATTGTAAACTACTTTTAGGTCCCGAATATGCATTATTAAGGAATGAGTTTATCGACTTAAGAAAGATTTTAAATAATAAAAAAAATGATGAGATCAAAAATATTTTAGTGTTTTTTGGTGGGAGTGATCCTACAAACGAAACCTTAAAAACTTTACATGCTTTAAATCTATTGGATAATAATAAAATCAATATTGATGTAGTTGTAGGAGCTTCTAATCCCTATAAATATAGAATAAAAGATTATTGTAGTCGTTTTCCTAATATAAACTTTCATTGTGGTATAGACTATATGGCAAAATTAATGAAACAATCGAATTTAGCTATTTGTGCTGGTGGGTCTACTACATGGGAAAGGTATTGTATGGGATTACCAGCCATTTTGATTTCGGTAGCCTATAACCAAATTGAAATATGTCAAGCTTTAAGTAGCCTTGGTATCGATTATTATCTAGGCAAATCAGAAGAAGTTAATGAAAAAGATATTGTAAGTGCCTTATATAAATTCCAAAATAAAGATATAAATTTATCACATGCTTCTATGAAGGCTTTAGAAATAGTAGACGGTTTAGGCAAATATAGAGTAATAAACGAATTATTCAAATTTTAAAGTCTCGGATAACCAAATATATTGTTACATTATATTAAAAAATAAAGATAAATGATCATGAAAAAAGATAGATTGCGAAAACAATACAAAAGCTTTGGAAAAATGAAAGTCTACTAGAGGTAGGTGTCATTATTGCGTTTATTTTTTATAACAGGAGTTTCGCGCGGCTTGGGTTATTCTTTGTTTAAAAAACTATTATTACAAGATAAAGCATTTATTGTCATAATAGGTAGACGGTTTACAGAAGACCAAATACAACTTTCAAAAGTTCACCCAAATAAAATAAAATTAGTAATTTATGATCTTTCACATACTCCGTCTTCTAATCCTTTCGAAAATACATTGAACAAAGAATTTTTTGAGAAATTTAACGAAATCGTTTTTATTAATAATGCTGGAGTTGTTGAACCCATAAAAAGACTAGGAAGAATTGAAGATGATGAAATGATTTTTAAACATATTAATATAAACTATGCTTCAGTTGTATATATATTAAACGTAATTCTAAAAAACAAGCCGAGGAATATGCCGATGAAAATTCTTAATATTACATCTGGAGCTGCGGAACGGTCGATTCCTGGTTGGAGTCTCTATTGTTCATCTAAAAAAGCAATTAAGACTTTTTTAGATGTTTTGAAAGATGAATATAAACAGATAACAGTATTTCATATTGACCCTGGAGTAATGGACACAGGTATGCAAGAGGTAATTAGGAAAAGTGATAAAGAAGACTTTCCATTACTCGAAACATTCCAATCTTACAAAAAATTAGGACAATTAAAATCCCCAGATGAGGTTGCGATTGATATTTTGAAAGGGTATCTAAAATGAAAATAGGTATTTTATCTGATATTCATGGAAATTATCACGCACTAGATACCGTGCTTAAACATGCTAGTAAGATTGGGATTGAATATTTTTTTGTGCTAGGTGATCTAATAGGATATTATTATCAGCCAGAAATGGTTGTCAGATATATTAGAAAATTACCATGTACAATTATAAAAGGAAATCATGAGAGAATGTTAAAAAAGATTCTTAATAAAGAGATTGATATTAATACAGTTAGAATGAAATATGGATATGGACATGAACTCGCTTTAGAAAAACTAAGCAGTGAAGAAATAGATTGGTTGATAGGTTTGCCTGATGAGGAAGAAGTAAACATTGATGGCATTAGTTTTAAATTGTGTCATGGTTCACCCTTAAGTCCGGATGAATATGTATATCCTGACTGTTCTCAAGAAAAATTGAATCAATATCTAGCTTCAAATCACGATTGTGTATTTATAGGTCATTCACATTATCCATTCACCTATAGTTATAATGGCAGATTATTAGTGAATGTTGGTTCTGTAGGACAAAGCAGAGACATTGGTGGTTTAGCTTGTTGGGGAATCTTTAATACAGATAATAGTGTGTATATATCACATAGAACACCTTATAACATAAGTAAATTAATAGAAGATATTGAACGATATGACTATGAAAATGATTATCTTAAATCTATTCTAACACGGAATAGACTAGACAACTTTTAAGGAGGCAAATAGAGTATTAATGTATTTAAACTCCGTTCTTATTACAGGTTGTGCAGGAGATATTGGCTTAGGGATATCAACTATATTAAGAGAAATTCCTTGGATTAATAGAATATATGGTACCGATATAAATGACCAATTTCCTGCAGAATATTTTTATGATACATTTTTTAAAGTACCTAGAGTAACCCAAGCTGACTATATAGAAGTAATAAGTGATTTGGTAAAAAAACACAATGTAGAATTAATTATTCCAGTATCTGAGCCTGAACTTAGATTTTTTTATATAAACAATATAAAAAAAATTAATGGTGTCCCGTTATTAATGCCTAGCTTTAATATCATGGAAATAGGTTTTGATAAACTTCATACAGCAAATTACTTAAGGGAAAATGGATATCCTTTTCCATGGACTGTGGAGGTATCTGAGGGAAACCCACTGGAAATTCCATGTATAATTAAAAGTAGAGATGGATCTGGTAGTAAAACAGTTAATATCGTTCGAGATGATAATCTCTCTTTTTACAAAAATAATAATAATTATAAAAATTTTATTTTCCAAGAGTTACTCTTACCAGACGATGAAGAATATACGTGTGGTGTTTTTCGTACAAAAAAAGGTATTAGTCGAACAATTATTTTCAAAAGAGTATTAGCTGGAGGGAGAACAGGTTACGCGGAAGTTGTGAAAAACGATACAATTGAAAAATTACTTATTAGTTTATCAAAAAATATAAATTTTCAAGGAAGTGTTAATTTTCAGTTAAGAATGACTAAAAAGGGTCCGATTATTTTTGAGATAAATCCAAGATTTTCAAGTACAGTAGTATTCAGACATAAGTTAGGCTTTAAAGATGTACAATGGGCTATTCTTGATTTATTTAATGAATTAAAAGAGGAACATTTGCGTATACCAAATAATATCGTAGGAAAGAAGATTTTTAGAGCAGATAAAGAAATAATATTTTAATGGGGAGAACTTAGGAATGGATTTTAAAGTGATGGATAAATTTATAGGTCCAAACCATAAGCCGTTTATTATTGCGGAAATGTCTGGGAACCATAATCAATCCTTAGAACGTGCTTTAGCGATTGTTGAAGCAGCTGCTAAGGCTGGAGCACACGCGTTAAAGATTCAAACATATACAGCGGATACAATGACATTGAATTTGGAAAATCCTGAATTTAAAATTGAAGATAGCGATAGTTTATGGAAGGGGAATACGTTATATCAGCTATACCAACAAGCCTATACTCCTTGGGAATGGCACAAACCTATTTTTGATCGTGCCCGAGAATTAGGAATGATTCCTTTTAGCACCCCTTTCGATGAAACAGCAGTAGACTTTTTAGAAGAATTAGATGTACCAATGTATAAGATTGCATCTTTTGAAAATAATGATATTCCACTTATTAAGAAAGTTGCTTCAACAGGTAAACCAATGATTATTTCAACGGGAATGGCAACCGTAGCTGAATTGGATGAAACTGTTCGAGCAGCGAGAGAAGCAGGTTGTAAGGATCTAGTTCTTTTGAAATGTACAAGCACCTATCCAGCCTCTCCTGAAAATACAAATATATTAACCATTCCGCATATGAGGGAATTATTTGACTGTCAAGTCGGTTTATCCGATCACACGATGGGAGTAGGGGTTGCAGTTGCCAGTGTTGCGTTAGGAGCGACGGTCATTGAAAAGCATTTCACATTATCAAGAGCAGATGGTGGGGTAGATTCTGCGTTTTCAATGGAACCTGACGAAATGAAAGCTCTTGTAGTAGAGACGGAAAGAGCATGGCAGGCATTAGGGGAAGTAAAGTATGGTCCAATGGAGAAGGAGAAAGCATCATTGAAATTTAGAAGATCGATTTATGTGGCGCAAGACATAAAAGAAGGAGAATTGTTTACGAGAGAGAACATTAAAATTATTCGTCCCGGATATGGATTACCCCCAAAATATTATGATTTAGTCATCGGAAAAACGGCTAAGAAGGATGTAAAAAAAGGAACTCCATTAAGTTGGGACATGTTGTTATAAAACTGCCTTAGATACATGCATACAAATAGAATGACGCACAAAGAATACTTCCTAATTTTATAACAAAAGAAGGTGTCCCGCTATTTTAGGGGACACCTTTTTATTATTTGAATAATTTTAGTGTTTCCTCCACGTTTCGATTTATATGTGAAATAAGTAAGTGATCACCTTTTTGGCGAATGGTAATGCTAATGTAGTTCATCATCTCACGAGCTACATCTGTATCTCTTAGTAAAGATTCGGATGTAAGCAAGTTGCTCTCTTTCAACATGGCGTGGTTTAAATGGTGTTCAATCGCTTCATAATCGGATCCAACATTTGTTACATGTTGCGTGACTTGGACAAGAGCACGATCAACTTTTGTAATCAATTGTTCTGCGTCTTGTTGTGTTAATAAGGTTACGCCGTTTAAGCCGAGCCTGCTTGTGCTTATGTCGACTAAATCAACAGCAATCGTTTGTCCGGGATTACCTCCGACTTGAAGGAGTAAAGGCCTGTTTTCACCAAGAATCTTTTTCGTATTAAACTCTAATTTTTCTGCTGTATCGTCAATCGCTTGTAGCAATTGATCGAGCTCTTTTTGGCTTGCTATACGATCCGATGTGTTTAAAGTATCATTTGCACTTTGCACAGCTAATTCTCTTATTCGATGTAAAAGACTGTTGACATTCATGAGCCCTTCTTCAGCAGATTTGAGTACAGAAAGCCCATCTTGCATATTGCGCTGTGATTGCTCTAGTCCTCTAATTTGTGCTCTTAACGTTTCAGAAATACTTAGCCCAGCTGCATCTTCACTCGCCCGATAAATCTTCATCCCTGAAGAAAGTTTGTTTAGTGTTCTTTCGACTATCGCATTATTGCGCTGATATCGATTCATAGAAAAGGCGATCAATGCGTTATTTTGTACTTTCATCTTTATCACCTCGCTCCCTTTTCTTCTCAATCTTATATATCGACTTTTTTTAGGTTAAGTAAATACTGCTATTTAAAAAATTTTCAGTAAAGCCGATATAAATGATAAGGAAATGTACGAGGGGGACGGAGGTTATGAAAATTACAAATTCAACCATTTTGAATGATGCATCTATGCCGCACTCTAAAGAAAATTTGAATGTGATGAAAAATATACTGGAAAATGAAAACAAACAGAGTGTTCAATTATCCAAAAAGACGATAGAAGGTGCAGTTGATGCGTTGAACAAATTTTTTGATGTACATCATCGTGCTGTTCAATTTGTCATTCATGAAGAGCTTGAACAATATTATGTGCAAGTGATCGATACGGAAACAAAAGAAGTGATTCGCGAAATTCCTCCAAAAAAGTTGTTAGATGCTTTTTATACGATGCAAAAATTTTTAGGCATGATTATTGATGAGAAAATTTAGAAAGGGGCTATGATACAATGTCAACGATGAGAATAGGCGGTTTAGCAAGTGGAATGGATATTGATAAAATTGTCGGAGATTTAATGAAAGCGGAACGTATCCCATTAAACAGATTATATCAAAAGAAGCAAGTTTTTGAATGGCAAAGAGATGCATATCGGGATGTGAATAAAAAACTAGCGGATTTTGACACATATTTGTCTAATCATTTTATGTTATCAAGCAATTTATATAAAAAGACGGCGATTTCTTCGAATGAATCAGCAGTAAGTGTAAAAGCCTTATCTAGTTCTTATGATTCTACAAATACGATTGAGGTTGCTCGTTTGGCGAAAGCTGCAACAGGTGTATCTGCAGAAGTGAGCGATTATACGTCTGAGGCAACGTTAGCAGATCTAGGTCTTACAGGAGATACAACAGTTACAATTTTTGCTCTTCAAGCTAATGGAACTTATAAACAAGAAGATATTGCTTTTAAGACGACTGATAAAGTATCGGATGTTGTGAAAAAACTGAACCAATCCAGCTTAAACATTAATGCTGTTTTTGATGAGAAGTCTAAGAAACTAGGGATTTCTACACGTACAACAGGTACTCTGGATACGGACATTAATAAAGCAGAGGTTTATGTTCAATCAGCGACGGGAGAAGATATTTTTAGCACGATTTTTGGGTTTCAAAAAACAGCTAAAGATGAATCTGGAACTGTAGATGTGATTACATTGGCAGATGGAGGTGAAAATGCTTCATTCACGTTAAATGGATTAGAAATGGAAAGACAAACGAATACATTTACAATTAACGGTATAGAGTACACATTAAAAGCTGTGACTACGGCACCTGTGACGGTCACTTCTTCTATAGATATTGACGGGATGATTGGAAAGATAGAGGAATTTGTTAATAAATACAACGAGCTAATAACTTCCCTAAATGATAAAATAAGAGAGAAAAAATATCGAGATTATCCGCCTCTAACAGAGGAACAGAAAAAAGAAATGTCTGAGAAACAAATTGAGCTTTGGGAAGAAAAGGCGAAAAGTGGATTACTTCGTGGCGATTCGATTATTTCAAGTACTTTATCGCAGCTGCGTCGTGATTTGTATGGAAAAGTAGATGGGCTCGGAAGTGATGTCGTTGATACGATTTTTGAATTAGGGATTACTACAACGAATAACATTGTTAATAATGGAGTGCTCACTATTGATAAAGAGAAATTGAGAAAAGCACTTGAAACCGATCCGGATAAAGTGGTTAAAACGTTCACGCAGATAGGGAGTATAACGAAAGATTCAGGCACAAATCAAGTTGTTTCCGATACGCGAGGGATTGTGCAACGTCTTCGTGATACAGTGAAGAAAACGATTGTTAACATTGAAAAAAAGGCAGGAAAGCCGACATATACAGAAAATCAGTATTCCCTCGGCGTTCAGTTAAAAAATGTGGATAAGCAGATTTTCGATTTTCAACGTCGGTTGCAAGATATTGAAACACGTTATTGGAGACAGTTTTCAATGATGGAGAAAGCTATTTCAAAAGGGAATCAGCAATCAGCATGGTTGATGGGACAGTTTGGCGGGGGAATGTCATAAGGAATGATATAAAAAATTAGGTAGGTGATTGTAAGCATGGCAACGGAACAGGCACATCGTGCTTATCAACAAAATAGTGTGAGTACAGCTTCTCCGGGTGAGCTAACGCTTATGCTTTATAATGGTTGCCTTAAATTTTTAAATAAGGCAAAAGAGGCAATACACGAAAATCGTATAAATGAACGAAATGAAAATTTACAAAAAGCCCAAAAAATTATTCAAGAGCTTATGGTGACGCTAAATCAAGAGTATGAAATAGCTAAACAAATGATGATTATGTATGAGTATATGCATTATCGTTTAATACAAGCGAATATAAAAAATGATGTTTTGATGGTGGAAGAAGTGGAAAATTTGGTCATGGAGTTCCGTGATACGTGGAAAGAAGTAATCAGGTTGAATCGTCAAAAAAATTTCAAAGGAGATCAAGCGTAAATGGATGCGATTGATCGGCTTTTTTCTTGTTCGGAGACTTTATTGAATGTTTTGCAGCATGAGAATGACGATCGAGATGGGAAGGTTCAACATGTTTTGCAATTAATCGATGAACGAGAAAAAATCATTGAAGAGATAAAGAAGAAAAACGGCTATCAGTTAAAAGATCACCCGAAAGCTAGGAAATTTGTAGAGATGGAAAACAATATTCAAAAAGAAATGCATCGTTTATACGAAGAAATAAGAAGTGACTTAAAGAAATGGACTGAGAAAAAGAAATTACAGAAAATGTATATAAACTTGTTTGAACAAGTAGAAATAAGTGATGGACGGTTTTATGACAAAAAACAATAAATAGCTAGTGAGCTTTGAAAAATTAGGGACGGGTAGAAATATCCGTCTTTTTTGTTCATCAAAGCCGTCTCCACAATATGTTTTGGATAGTCTCTAAACATGTTTGTTGATATGGATAAGGTTGGCTATCCTGTTCATCATTTTTTCACAAAAAATGTGACGATTGAGAAGGAGTTTTGTAGGGAATTGTAGAAATAAGTAATCAACCTTTCATAAAAGGAGGAACAGCGTATGAAATACAACATTCGCGGAGAAAACATCGAGGTTACACAAGCGATTCGAGAGTATGTTGAGAAAAAAATTGGGAAATTAGAACGTTATTTTGAAACGACTGAAGGAGTTACTGTTCACGTTAATTTAAAGGTATATAACGATAAACAATCGAAAATTGAAGTAACGATCCCAATGCCACAAATTGTATTGCGTGCGGAAGAGCGCCATGACGATATGTATGCGGCAATTGATTTGGTCGTCGATAAACTCGAACGCCAAATTCGTAAACATAAAACGAAAGTGAACCGAAAAATGCGTGAAAAAGAAGCAAACGGTTTGACACTTACGACAACCGCTCCTGTCGCAACAGAAGAGCATGAGGAAGAAGAATTTGAAGTTGTACGTACGAAGCGTTTCAGTTTAAAGCCGATGGATAGCGAAGAAGCCATTTTGCAAATGAATATGCTTGGCCATAACTTTTACGTCTTTATTAACGCGGAAACAAACCGCACAAACGTTGTTTACAAACGAAAAGATGGTAAATACGGCTTAATTGAAGCGAACTAATCCTATCCACCCTCTGTCGACGAAAGACAGAGGGTGGTATAATGTGAAAGGAGGTGAAAAAAGGTGGAAGCAATCTTACGTGAAATTTTAGGGAAGTTGACAAGTATTGAAAGTCATTTTCTGCAGTTTCAACAAGAAGTGCGCGAAAGATTTGCGCAGATTGATGAGAGATTTCAGCAAATTGATGAGCGTTTTGCTCAAATTGACGAACGATTCGCCCAAATCGATGAAAGATTTAAACAAATTGATGAAAGATTTGCTCAGATCGATGAAAGATTTAAGCAAGTTGATGAAAGATTTAAGCAAGTTGATGAAAGATTTGCTCAGATTGACAAACGGTTTGCGCAAATTGATGAACGTTTTGCTAACATGGAAAGCCGGTTAGATGCGCTTGAACAAGAAATGAAAGAAACGAATGAGCGTATCAGTCGCCTTGAGGAAGAGATGTGCGATGTCAAGAAACGTCTCGAGCATGTGGAAACACAACTAAGCGACGTAAAAGAAACGGTGCAACGTTTAGAAATTCAACTAGCCGACGATGTGCGCACATTACTGCAAAACATTTACAAAAAGATTGACGAAAAAGGATTTGAAATTTACGCCCTCAACAAGCGCTTACTCAGAGTCGAAGCCTCCATCGAACAACTACAATCGCAAGTGTAATCCAGCGAAGAAGCTGGTTTTTTTCTTTTTTCCCACATGTTCTCTTTTTCCGTATGAGTTGTCACCTTTTCTTGTAAGTGATATGATGGTAATTAGCGACTATATAAGCAAGGGGCGTTTTTGTATGCTTGGAATGTTAAAAAAAGTGTTTGATCCGAATAAACGGCAAATTGCGCGATTAGAAAAAATTGCGAATGAAATTGATGCGCTCGGTCCGCAAATGGCGCAGCTTTCTGATGACGAATTGCGTCAAAAAACAGAACAATTTAAAGCTCGTCTTGAAAAAGGTGAAACGCTCGATGATCTGCTTGTCGAAGCGTTTGCGGTCGTTCGCGAAGCAGCAAAGCGCGTGCTTGGCATGTATCCGTATAAAGTGCAATTAATGGGGGGCATCGCGCTTCATGAAGGCAACATTGCTGAAATGAAGACAGGGGAAGGAAAAACGTTAACCGCAACGATGCCTGTCTATTTAAATGCATTAACAGGAAAAGGCGTCCATGTCGTGACGGTAAACGAATACTTAGCAAGCCGCGACGCACACGAAATGGGCAGATTGTATCAGTTTTTAGGTTTATCTGTCGGACTAAATTTAAGCAATATGTCGCGCGAAGAAAAACAAGCGGCTTACAACGCTGATATTACATATGGAACGAATAACGAATTTGGTTTCGACTATTTGCGCGATAACATGGTGTTATATAAAGAACATATGGTGCAACGTCCGCTTCATTATGCGATTATTGACGAAGTCGACTCCATTTTAATTGACGAAGCACGTACACCGCTCATTATTTCAGGGACAGCGCAAAAGTCTACAAAATTGTACATTCAAGCGAATGCGTTCGTCCGCACATTAAAACGAGATGTCGATTATACGTACGATGAAAAAACGAAAAGTGTGCAGCTTACTGAAGAAGGAATGAACAAAGCAGAGCGTGCGTTTGGAATCGACAACTTATTCGATTTAAAACATGTGACGTTAAACCATCATATTAACCAAGCGTTGCGTGCGCACGTTGTCATGCAGCGCGACGTCGATTACGTCGTTGAGGACGGAAAAATCGTCATCGTTGACCCGTTTACAGGTCGTCTCATGCGTGGACGCCGATATAGCGATGGTCTTCATCAAGCGATCGAAGCAAAAGAAGGACTTGAGATTCAAAATGAATCAATGACGCTTGCGACGATTACGTTCCAAAACTATTTCCGTATGTATGAGAAGCTTGCTGGTATGACGGGAACAGCGAAAACAGAAGAAGAAGAATTCCGCAACATTTACAATATGCAAGTGATCGTCATTCCGACAAATAAACCGGTCATTCGTGATGATCGTCCAGATTTAATTTATCGCACGATGGAAGGAAAGTTTCGTGCGGTTGTCGAGGATATTGCGGAACGTCACGCGAAAGGACAACCTGTTCTTGTCGGTACAGTGTCGATTGAAACGTCTGAATTGTTGTCAAGCATGTTAACGAAGCGCGGTATTCGTCATAACGTATTAAATGCGAAAAACCACGCGAAAGAGGCAGAAATTATCGCTCAAGCAGGTCAAAAAGGTGCGGTAACGATTGCGACGAACATGGCAGGACGCGGAACGGACATTAAACTTGGCGAAGGGGTGCGTGAGCTTGGCGGTTTAGCGGTCATCGGGACAGAACGTCACGAAAGCCGCCGCATTGATAATCAGCTGCGCGGTCGTTCTGGTCGTCAAGGAGATCCGGGGGTATCGCAATTTTACTTGTCGCTTGAAGATGAACTGATGCGCCGCTTCGGTTCGGAAAATATGATGGCGATGATGGATCGTTTAGGCATGGACGATTCACAGCCAATTCAAAGTAAAATCGTTTCAAAAGCAGTCGAGTCGGCACAAAAACGTGTCGAAGGAAACAACTTTGATGCACGTAAACAACTATTGCAGTACGACGACGTATTGCGTGAACAACGTGAAATTATTTATCGCCAACGTTTCCAAGTGCTTGATTCGGAAAACTTGCGCGATATTGTTGAAAAAATGATTCAGTCGGTCATCGAGCGCGTCGTACGTACGCATACGCCAGAAGATGAAATGCCAGAAGAATGGAATGTGCAAGCGATTGTTGATTATGTGCAAGCGAACCTTCTTTCTGAAGGGGATGTGACGATCAACGACTTGCGTGGTAAAGATCCAGAAGAAATGATTGAACTCATTTGGAATAAAGTGCGCGCACGTTACGATGAAAAAGAAAGCCGCATTCCAGCCGAGCAAATGCGCGAGTTTGAGCGCGTCATCGTCTTGCGTGCCGTCGATATGAAATGGATGGAACATATTGATGCGATGGAACAGTTGCGCCAAGGTATTCATTTGCGTGCGTACGGTCAAATTGATCCGTTGCGTGAATATCAAATGGAAGGATATGCGATGTTTGAAGCGATGATCGCTTCTATTGAAGAAGAAGTCGCACGTTACATTATGAAAGCAGAAATTGAAAACAACCTTGAGCGGCAAGAAGTGGCGAAAGGTGAGGCGGTTCATCCGAAAGAAGGCGAAGAAGTGAAGCGCAAGCCGGTGAAAAAAGCAGTAGAAGTTGGTCGAAATGATCCGTGCCCATGCGGAAGCGGGAAAAAATATAAACATTGTTGCGGACGATAAGTGAGGGGATTTCCCTCGCTTTCGTTATGTTGCGTTCGTGATGACGTTTGAATACAATAATGGTTGAGGTGAATGACATGATCGATTTAGTAGAAATTAAGCAAGAGCTTGAGAAAATGGCTAAGCGATTAGCGGATATTAGGGGGTCTCTTTGACCTCGAAACGAAAGAAGCGCGCATTGAACAGCTAGAAGCACAAATGGCCACCCCTAATTTTTGGGACGATCAAAAAGCTGCCCAAGCGGTCATTAGTGAAGCAAATGCGCTGAAAGATTTAGTTGGTGAGTTTCGTTCGCTTGAAGAGCGATTTGAAAATTTAGAAGTGACGTACGAGCTTGTCAAAGAAGAGCCAGACGAAGAATTGCAAAAAGAGCTCGTGTCTGAGGCGAAAAAATTATCGAAAGACTTTAGTGAATTTGAACTGCAATTGTTGTTAAACGAACCGTACGATAAAAATAACGCCATTTTAGAACTTCATCCTGGCGCAGGTGGAACGGAGTCACAAGATTGGGCATCGATGTTGTTGCGCATGTATACGCGCTGGGCGGAGAAAAAAGGGTATAAAGTAGAAACGCTCGATTATTTACCGGGTGAGGAAGCAGGAATTAAAAGTGTCACGTTGCTAATTAAAGGGCATAATGCATACGGATATTTAAAAGCGGAAAAAGGCGTCCATCGCCTCGTGCGCATTTCACCGTTCGACGCTTCTGGTCGCCGTCATACATCGTTCGTTTCGTGTGAAGTTGTACCTGAATTTGATGACAACATTGAAATTGACGTACGTCCAGATGAAATCAAAGTCGATACGTATCGTTCGAGCGGTGCCGGCGGTCAGCACGTCAATACGACAGATTCGGCGGTACGCATTACACATATTCCAACAGGCATTGTCGTCACATGCCAATCGGAACGTTCGCAAATTAAAAACCGCGAAAAAGCGATGAATATGTTAAAGGCGAAGTTGTATCAAAAGAAGTTAGAGGAACAACAGGCGGAGCTCGCAGAAATTCGCGGCGAACAAAAGGAAATTGGCTGGGGAAGCCAAATTCGTTCTTACGTGTTTCATCCGTACTCGCTTGTAAAAGATCATCGAACAAATACTGAAGTCGGAAATGTGCAAGCAGTGATGGACGGAGAAATTGATGTCTTTATCGACGCATATTTACGCTCAAAATTAAAACAAGGATAAGGTGTCCGACATGGGCACCTTTTTATTATTGACGACTAAAACAGAGAGTGATAATTTGGACATAACGAAAGGAGGGAATGACATGGCAGTAGACAAAAAAGTGCTCCATGGGATGATTGAACAGTTAAGTGAATCCGATCGACAGTTAGCCTATGAATTTTTATTGCATTTACTGCAAAGAGCAAAAGGACATCATCAATGGTGGGATGAACTGGAAGAAGTAAGTGAAGAAGAAGCATTGTTAACAGAGCAAGAAAAACGCCAGTTACAAGGGGATGAAGGATATGTGACCGGTGGTGATGCAAAACGTGAATTTGGCTTACAAATTGATTTACCGTAAGGAAGCGGTAAAGTTTCTTGCTAAGCAAGAGAAAGAAGTACAAGAACGGATAGCTATAGCGTTAAAAGGATTGCTTCACATTCCTCCTCAAGGAGACATTAAAAAAATGAGAGGACACCAAGGTTTGTACCGTTTACGTGTTGGCACATACCGCATTCTTTTCCGCATTGATCACCACGAGCAAATGATTTACATCGAGGCCATTGGAAATCGAGGAGATGTATATTGACTTCACTATATTAAATCATTATTGCGTTAATTCGATGTCATTTACTTCCTATATCGGGCATGCTATACTCACAAAGGAAGGTGAGAGGCATGCGAAAAAGAAGCAACATAACAAATCCATTTGTTGAAAAAGTGCTAGAATACGTATATATTCTTGTCGGCTCGGCCGTTGTGGCCGTTGCGTTCAATTTATTTTTACTTCCGAATCGTGTCGCATCAGGTGGGGTAAGCGGCATCAGTACGATTTTACATGCGACGCTCGGTTGGCAGCCAGCGTACGTACAATGGGCGCTTAACATTCCATTATTTATTGCAGGTGTGCTATTGCTCGGAAAGCAGTTTGGTGTAAAAACGTTAGTTGGTACTGCCTTTTTACCGTTTGTCGTGTATTTGACACGTGATGTGGCACCAGCAACGCATGATCCATTGCTTGGGGCATTATTTGGCGGCATTGGCGTCGGCGTAGGATTAGGCATTGTTTTTCGTGGTCGCGCATCGACAGGGGGAACCGATTTAGCTGCTCAAATTATTCATAAATATACAGGGTTATCGTTAGGGACGTGCGTCATTTTAATTGATGGCTTAATTGTGTTAACAGCGGCGTTTGTGTTTGATTTAGAACGGGCGCTATATGCATTAATTGCGTTATTTGTGACGAGTAAAACAATTGACTTTGTTCAAGTTGGTTTCGGCAATTCAAAAATGGCGATGATTATTACAACGAAAGAAGAACAAGTGCGAGAAGCGATTTTGCATAAAATTGACCGCGGTGTGACAAAACTACATGCATACGGCGGATATACAGAAAAAGAGCGCACGATGCTCATGTGCGTTGTGGCACAAAGTGAGTTCACAAAATTGAAACAATTAGTGAAAACCATTGATCCGTCTGCATTTGTCGTCGTTATGGATGCGGCGGAAGTGCTTGGTGAAGGATTTAAACGTGCCTAACGTAAAAACGATGCGATATAATAGAAGTGTATGAAAATGTTGACAAGGGGGATTTCGTATGAAGAAAAAGCTACTTAGCTTATTTGCTGGCACAGCAATCGTGTTAGCTGCCTGTGGCGGAGGGGATAGCGCGAGCGAAAAACCAGCAAATGGTGGCGGGGACACAGCTTCAGCCGCAGAAGCCGTTTACAAAAAATCATGTGCAAGCTGTCACGGACAAAATTTAGAAGGTGGCGTTGGTCCTGCACTTGATAAAGTAGGCGGAAAATATTCACAAGACGAAATTAAAAATATTATCGCAAACGGTCGCGGCGGTATGCCAGGTGGTTTAATCCAAGGTGACGATGTTGATAAAGTAGCGGAATGGTTAGCAGCGAAAAAGTAAGAGGATGCCAATGGGAGCATCCTCTTTTCGTTTGTAACACTCTTGAAATATAACTGTAAATAAAATTCGCCCCCTTTTTGTCGGAAATGATGATATAATGGACGAGGTAAGAATTTTGCAGGAATATGTAGAAAAACATCGAATACTTAGGTGGTTGCTTATGATTGAAATGCAAGATGTATATAAAACGTATCCGAACGGAGTGATCGCATTAAACGGAATTTCCGTTCGTATTAAGCAAGGAGAATTTGTATATGTCGTCGGTCCGAGCGGTGCTGGGAAATCGACGTTTATTAAAATGATGTATCGCGAAGAAAAACCGACAAGCGGAAAAATTATGATTAACGGCGTGAACTTAGCGAATATCAAAGACAGCAAAGTACCATTGCTTCGCCGAAACATCGGCATTGTCTTTCAAGACTTCAAGCTTCTCCCAAAGTTAACGGTATATGAAAACGTGGCGTTTGCTTTGGAAGTCATTGAAGAATCGCCAAAAAACATTCGCAAGCGCGTTATGGAAGTGCTTGACTTAGTGCGGTTAAAACATAAAGCGCGCTTTTATCCAAACGAATTATCGGGCGGAGAACAGCAGCGCGTGTCGATTGCCCGTTCGATCGTCAACAATCCGTCGATTGTCATTGCCGACGAGCCGACAGGAAATTTAGATCCGGATACATCGTGGGAAATCATGGACATTTTTGAGCGCATTAACGATCGGGGAACGACGATTGTGATGGCAACGCATAACCGTGAAATTGTCAATACGATTCGTAAGCGCGTTATTGCGATTGAACGCGGGAAAATTGCGCGCGATGAAGTGAAGGGGGAATATGGCTATGAAACTTAACACCCTTCGCCGTCATTTCCGTGAAAGTTTAAAAAGTCTCGGACGAAACGGTTGGATGACGTTTGCGTCCATTAGTGCTGTCACGGTGACGCTTTTGCTTGTCGGTGTATTTCTCGTCATTATGCTCAATATTCAACATATAACGAAACAAATTGAGCGCGACGTCGAAATTCGTGTGCACGTCGATTTAAGTGCGACAGAAGCAGATAAAGATGCGCTCAGAGCGAAGTTAGAAGCTCTTTCTGGCGTCGAAAAAGTAACATATTCATCGAAAGACGAAGAATTGCAAAAGTTGATTGAAAGTTTTGGAGAAGACGGAAAGTCATTCCGTTTATTTGAACAAGATAACCCGTTAAGCGATGTATTTATCGTGAAAGCGAAAAATCCGCTTGATACAGAAAAAATCGCAAAGCAAATTGAACCGTTGCCATCTGTCGGCAAAGTGAAATACGGAAAAGGGCAAATTGAAAAACTATTTGCCGCAACGAAAACGATTCGCAATGTCGGATTAGCGCTTATTATCGGGTTGTTATTTACAGCGATGTTTCTCATCTCGAACACAATTAAAATTACGATTTTTGCCCGCCGTCGCGAAATCGAGATTATGAGATTAGTAGGTGCGACAAATGGGTTTATTCGCTGGCCGTTTTTCCTTGAAGGACTATGGCTTGGCATTTTCGGTTCAGTCATTCCGATCATTATCGTTCTTTCCGCTTACTCGTACGTATTTGATTTATTGTATCCAAAGTTGAAAGATACATTTTTTCAACTTCTCCCATTTTATCCGTTTGCATGGCAGTTGGCAGCTGTGCTCGTTTTATTAGGAGCGTGCATCGGCATGTGGGGAAGCATGATGTCAGTGAGACGATTTTTAAAAGTATAGAAAGAGAGAGGGATTTACGGTGCGAAACAGATGGGGAACGATCGTTGCAGCTGTAATGCTGTTTACAAGTGTCGCAGCGCCTGCATATGCAGTAACAAATCGCGACATTCAACAAAAGAAGCAAGAAATTAAAAGTGTGCAACAAAAACAATCATCGCTTGAAAGTAAATTAGAGCAGTCGCAACAAGAAATTGAACGGTTAAAAGCAGAACAAGAAAAAGTGAATGCGGAAATCAAAAAGCTCGATTTGGCGGTAGAAGAAACGAGCGCCAACATTCGGGCGAAACAACAAAGCATAGAGGAAACGAAGCAACAAATCGTTGCGCTGAAAAAAGAAATTGAAGAAGTCGCTGCTCGCATTGAACAGCGTAACGAATTGCTGAAAGAGCGCGCGCGTTCATTGCAAGAAAGCGGCGGTGTC
This sequence comes from Anoxybacillus gonensis, assembly GCF_001187595.1. GTDB lineage: Bacteria > Bacillota > Bacilli > Bacillales > Anoxybacillaceae > Anoxybacillus > Anoxybacillus gonensis. The sequence goes on along the minus strand of NZ_CP012152.1, from coordinate 2,488,899 downwards.
GTGAGCTATTTAGACGTGTTGCTTGGAGCGAAAAGTTTTAGCGACTTTATCGACCGCATGAGCGCAGTTGCGACTATTTTTGAAGCAGATCGTCAAATCATTAAAGAGCAAGAAGCAGATAAGGCGTTAAAAGAAGCGAAGGAACAACAATTAAACGATCAGTTAGTCAGCTTGCAAAAGCAGCTAACTGAGCTTCAACAATTAAAACAGACGTTAAACAAGCAAATCGCAGAAAAAGAAAAATTAATGGCGCAGTTAAAAGAAGAGCAAAAACATGAAGAAGAAAAACAACTCGCTTTAGAAGAAGAAAAAGAGTTGCTTGAAAAACAAGAAGCGGCGATGAAAAATCAATTGCAAGAAATGATTCGCCGGCAAAAAGAGCAAGAAGAAGCACGGAAACGCTCATTATCGAGCCGCGGTTCGTCTGGAAGCGATGGGGGAAGTTTGCCTCCTGTAACAGACGGGGCGTTTATGCGTCCAGCAAACGGTCCAATTACATCGACATTTGGACCTCGTTGGGGTGAATTCCATTACGGCATTGACATTGGCAAACGCGGCGCTAGCGTCCCTGTCGTTGCAGCAGCTGACGGTTACGTGTATCGCTCATATTATTCATCAAGCTATGGAAACGTTATTTTTATCATGCATTACATTGATGGACAAGTATATACGACAGTATATGCTCATTTAGAATCACGTCTTGTTGGCGAAGGACAAAACGTCAGCAAAGGACAAATGATCGGCTATATGGGGAACACAGGTCGTTCGTTCGGTGCGCACTTGCATTTTGAGTTGCATCGCGGTCCTTGGAATGCATCGAAATCAAATGCAGTAGACCCTCTAAAATATGTTCCATTCTAAAGCACAGCTTGTTTGCTGTGCTTTTACGTATTGGTTGAGAAAATGACACGATCGGTGTAAAATAAATACATCTTTATCATAGTTATGAACTGTACAAGCTATTCATATAATGAAAACAAACAGGCATCGCACACGGTGTGATGCCTTTCATGTATCGAAGGGTGAGGAGGCAAACGATGAACAAAAAAACAATCGCAGCACTAATGGCTTTATCGATGTTGTTCGGTTCAGGTGTGACGTATGTCGGCATGCAGTCGCTTTCTTCCGATACGTCAACGATGACGATCGATATTCCAACGACAACGGAGAAAACGACGGACGAACAGCTTCAAAAAATTGAACAAGCATACAGCATGATTAAACAAAAATACGTTCATGACGTCGATGACAAACAGCTCATTGACGGAGCGATTCAAGGAATGATTGCGACGTTAAAAGATCCGTATTCCGTTTATATGGATAAAGAAACAGCGGAACGATTTAACGAGTCGCTCGACTCTTCTTTTGAAGGAATCGGAGCGGAAGTAAGCATGGTTGACGGCAAAGTGACGATCGTTGCGCCGTTTAAAGGATCGCCTGCAGAAAAAGCCGGGCTTCGTCCGAACGATCAAATTATTAAAGTGAATGGTGAAAGTTTAGAAGGGCTTGATTTATATGAAGCGGTATTAAAAATTCGCGGGAAAAAAGGAACGGTCGCTCGCTTAGAAGTCGTTCGACCGGGAGTAAGCGGCGTATTGACGATTGAAGTTGTGCGCGATGAAATTCCGATTGAGACGGTATATGCATCCACCAAACAAGCAAACGGCAAGCAAATTGGCTATATTGAAATTACATCGTTTGCGGAAAAAACGGCGGAAGATTTTAAAAAGAAGTTAGCGGAATTTGAGGAAAAAGGCATTGCGGGGCTGATCATTGATGTACGTGGCAATCCGGGCGGCTACTTGCAAAGTGTGGAAGACATTTTAAAAGAGCTTGTGACAAAAGAAAAACCGTATGTACAAATTGAAGAGCGCGACGGCGATAAACAACAGTTTTTCTCAAATATGACAAAGAAAAAACCATATCCTATTGTCGTGTTGATCGATAACGGAAGTGCATCGGCATCGGAAATTTTAGCGGCGGCGTTAAAAGAAGCGGGAGGTTATATGCTCGTTGGTGAAAAGACGTTTGGAAAAGGAACAGTTCAACAAGCATTGCCGATGAATGACGGAAGCCATATAAAATTAACGTTATACAAATGGTTGACGCCAAATGGAAACTGGATTCATGAAAAGGGAATTCAACCGGATGTTCAAGTGAAACAGCCTGACTTTTTCTATGCGCATCCGCTTCAAATCGACAAACCTTTAGCATATGACATGAATAACGAACAAGTGAAAAGCGCGCAACAAATGTTAAAAGGTCTCGGTTTTGATCCAGGACGTGAAGACGGCTACTTTAGCAAACAAACAGAACAGGCCGTTCAAGCGTTCCAAAAAGCAAACGGCTTACAAGCGACAGGAAAAATTGATAAGCAAACAGCGAATATGTTGCAAACAAAAGTGATGGAAGCGGTTCGCGACGAACGATACGACGAACAATTGAAAAAAGCGTTACAACTCATTGGAAAATAAACAAAATCCCCCTCGCCTTTATAGGCAGGGGGATATTTTATAAAAAGAAGCTGATGATGCCGCGTCGTTTTTGTTTTGTTGGTTGTTCGATGATCGGTTCGGCTTGTTTTTGCCGTTCAAGCTCAGCAATGCGCTGTTCGAGCTGTTGGATATGTTGGAGCATTTCTTCCATTTCCCGTCGATGTTGCAGCAACTGAAAAGAAACGACGTCATCTGCTTTTTGTTCTATTTTTCGTTCAAGTTCATCGAGACGTTGTTCTATGTGTTCTTTTTCTTCTTCATCCACGCCAAGAAATTTATATTTTTCTAACTGTTCGATCGCTTCGTTCGTAAATACGTAATGTCCTGCTTCATTTTTTGTGCACGGAATGTTATATTTTTTCACCCATCGTTGTACAGTTTTCGTCGATACGCCAAGCCGCTTTGCCACTGCGCTTGTTTTTAACTCCATCGTTCCACGCTCCTTCCGGTCATGTATGAACAAACAGTTAGACACTTTTTATGAAATTCCTTGTTTGTTGACAAAACTAGTGTTCATTCGGCAAAGAAAGTGAATTTTCGTCAACCATAAACGTTTGAAATTTGTTACAATACAAAATAGATGATCGGAAAAAATGGAGATGATGGAAATGGAATGGGGAATCGCATGGTTGAAAGCATTCGGAACGTTTTGGCTACAACCGTTATTATATTATGCGGTCATATTGGCATTGTTTATCGGCTGGCGTCGCGTACAACGAGAACGGCGAGATTTTCATACGCGCGTGTACCGATCATCGCGTGAGTGGCGTGCACTTATTCGCTCGCGCAGCTGGTTTGCGCTCATTTTTTCGCTTGTGACGGTTGGGATTGGGGTCGTTCTTCCGAATGATACGCTCGTTTTTTGGACAATCGTCACGATCGTATGCAGTTTGTTTATGCAGCTTCGGTTATTATCGGCTGCGTATGTCGGGAGTATCGTCATATTTACCGTTAGTTTTTTTGCGCAAACAGAGTGGACGCAGCCGTTTTTTACGCGTTTTTTCCCACATATGACAGAAACGAATGTGACAGCTGTCGCGTTTCTCATCGGGTTGTTTTTGTTTATCGAAATGTGGCTCGTTGATCGGGAAGGAGCAGAGCTAAGTTCTCCTCGTCTTGTGACGAGTAAGCGAGGGCTTGTGATCGGGGAGCAGTTCGTTCAGCGGCTCTGGCTTGTTCCGTTGTTCATCCCTGTGCCGGGGGATGGCGTGCAATCGTTTGCGGCGTGGTGGCCAATCATTTCTGATGGCGATACGTATTCGTTCGTGCTCGTTCCGTTTTTGCTTGGTTTTTCACAACGCGTGCAAACGGGGCTACCTGTGCATTTAGCGAAATGGACGGCCAAGCGCATCGGTTTGTTAGCGTGTGTCGTCAGCTTACTGGCGATTGCTAGCTATTGGATAAAGCCGCTCGCGATCGTCGCTGCTGTAGTGGCTATTTTATGGAGAGAATGGATTGCCTTATCAGCGAAGTTATATGAACAAAAATGTCCGCCATATTTTACGAAGCGGGCAACGGGGCTTGTCATTTTAGGGGTGTTGCCGAACACGCCAGCGGATAAAATGGCGCTTTCCGTTGGAGAAGTCATCGTGAAGGTGAATGGTGCACCAGTGGCGACGGAAGATGAATTTTACGCGGCGTTGCAACAAAATCGAGCGTTTTGTAAGCTAGAAGTACTAAACGAGAACGGGGAAGTTCGTTTTGCGCAAACCGCTTTATTTGAAGGGGAGCATCACGAACTCGGACTGTTATTCGTAAGAGATGAGGGGTAAACATGTGGTTTGTGTTAGCATTAATTGTGCCGGCGTTGTTAGTCATTTTTTTTACGCGGGTTACGTATAACCATTATGTCGGGACATTGCTGACTGTCGCTTTGTTAGTGGCGTCATACGTGAAAGGATATACGGATCAGTTGTATGAAATTGTTGCAGATTTGGCATCGCTCATTGTCGGATTTTTATATGCAAAACAAATGGTCGAGAAACAAAAACGTTCGTAAACCTGTCCAAATGGGCAGGTTTTTTCATAGAATATTTGTTCGTATTTTTCGCTTTTCGTTCCGTTTATATGGTACAATACGAAGTAGAAATGAAGTGGAGGGACGAATGTGAGCGCATTTCAATTAGTATCCGCTTATGAGCCGCGCGGCGATCAGCCGAAAGCGATTGCGAAGCTTGTCGAAGGGATTCAGCAAGGGAAAAAGCATCAAACGTTGCTTGGGGCAACAGGAACAGGAAAAACGTTTACGATTTCAAACGTCATTCAACAAGTAAATAAACCGACGTTAGTCATCGCTCATAATAAAACGTTAGCGGGTCAGTTATATAGCGAGTTTAAACAATTTTTCCCGAACAACGCTGTTGAATATTTTGTTAGCTATTACGATTATTATCAGCCGGAAGCGTACGTGCCGCAAACGGATACGTACATTGAAAAAGATGCGAGCATTAACGATGAAATTGATAAATTGCGCCATTCCGCGACGTCTGCGTTATTTGAACGGCGCGACGTCATTATTATCGCAAGCGTTTCATGCATTTACGGCTTAGGTTCACCGGAAGAATATCGCGAACTTGTCGTTTCGCTTCGCGTCGGTATGGAAATCGAGCGCGATCATTTGCTTCGTCGCCTTGTCGACATTCAATACGAACGAAACGATATTGATTTTCGCCGTGGGACGTTTCGGGTGCGCGGAGATGTCGTTGAAATTTTCCCAGCTTCGCGCGATGAGCATTGTATTCGTATTGAATTTTTCGGTGATGAAATTGAGCGTATTCGCGAAGTAGATGCGTTGACGGGACATGTGATGGCGGAACGAGAACATGTGGCGATTTTTCCAGCCTCTCACTTCGTCACGCGCGAAGAAAAAATGAAACTGGCGATTGAAAATATTGAAAAAGAACTTGAAGAGCGGCTTTGTGAGCTGCGCGAGCAAGGAAAATTGCTTGAAGCGCAACGGTTAGAACAGCGGACGCGCTACGATATTGAAATGATGAAAGAAATGGGCTTTTGTTCAGGCATCGAAAACTATTCTCGTCATTTAACGTTGCGACCGCCTGGCTCAACGCCTTATACGTTATTAGACTATTTTCCTGACGATTTTTTAATTGTCATCGATGAATCGCACGTCACATTGCCGCAAATTCGTGGCATGTATAACGGCGACAAAGCGAGAAAAGAAGTGCTTGTGGAACATGGCTTCCGTTTGCCGTCGGCGTTAGATAACCGTCCGCTGACGTTTGAAGAATTCGAACAAAAAGTGAATCAAGTCATTTACGTCTCTGCCACACCGGGTCCGTATGAGCTAGAACATTGCCCAGAAGTTGTCGAGCAAATTATTCGTCCGACCGGATTGTTAGACCCGACCATTGATGTACGTCCAATTGCAGGACAAATTGACGATTTAGTCGATGAGATTCAAAAGCGGATCGCTTGCAATGAACGAACGCTTGTGACGACGTTGACAAAAAAAATGGCAGAAGATTTGACCGATTATTTAAAAGATATCGGCATTCAAGTTGCTTATTTGCATTCGGAAATTAAGACGCTCGAACGTATTGAAATTATTCGTGATTTACGATTAGGTAAATATGATGTGCTCGTCGGCATTAACTTATTGCGAGAAGGGCTAGATATTCCTGAAGTGTCGCTTGTGGCGATTTTGGATGCGGATAAAGAAGGATTTTTACGTTCTGAACGTTCGCTTATTCAAACGATTGGACGGGCGGCGCGCAATGCAAACGGTCACGTCATTATGTATGCAGATACAATCACAAAATCGATGGAAATCGCGATAAACGAAACGAAGCGGCGTCGCGCCATTCAAGAAACGTACAATCGCGAGCACGGCATCGTGCCAAAAACGATTCAAAAAGACATTCCAGATGTCATTCGTGCGACATTTGCTGCAGAAGAAAAAGAAACGTATGAAACAAAAGACGTTCGCCATTTATCGAAAGAAGAGCGTGTTGCGCTCATCGCCAAACTGGAACAAGAAATGAAAGAGGCAGCCAAAGCTCTTCATTTTGAACGTGCTGCTGAGCTGCGCGATCTCATTTTAGAATTGAAAGCTGAGGTGTAACGAATGGATCATATTGTCGTCAAAGGAGCGCGTGCGCACAATTTAAAAAATATTGATGTCGTCATTCCGCGCAACAAACTTGTTGTGTTAACGGGGTTATCTGGCTCTGGAAAATCATCGCTTGCGTTTGACACCATTTATGCGGAAGGGCAACGGCGCTATGTCGAGTCGTTATCAGCATATGCTCGCCAATTTTTAGGGCAAATGGACAAACCGGACGTCGATTCGATTGAAGGGCTGTCGCCTGCCATTTCCATTGACCAAAAAACGACGAGCCGCAATCCACGTTCCACAGTCGGAACGGTGACGGAAATTTACGATTATTTACGTTTATTGTTTGCGCGCATCGGTCGCCCTGTTTGTCCAACGCACGGCATTGAAATTACGTCACAAACGATTGAACAAATGGTTGACCGTCTGATGCAATATCCAGAGCGGACGAAGATGCAAATATTAGCGCCTATCGTTTCTGGACGAAAAGGGACGCATGTGAAAACGTTAGAAGAAATAAAAAAACAAGGATATGTGCGCGTTCGCGTCGACGGAGAGTTGCGTGACGTATCGGAAGACATCGTGCTTGAAAAAAATAAAAAACATTCTATTGAAGTCGTCGTGGATCGCATTGTGATGAAAGAAGGCATTCAGTCGCGTCTTGCTGATTCGCTTGAAACGGCGTTAAAGCTTGCAGAAGGAAAAGTGCTCGTCGATGTGATCGGACAAGAAGAATTGTTATTTAGTGAACATCATGCTTGTCCGCATTGCGGCTTTTCAATCGGCGAACTAGAGCCGCGCCTATTTTCATTTAACAGCCCATACGGCGCATGTCCATCGTGCGACGGATTAGGGGCAAAACTTGAAGTGGACCTCGACTTAGTGATTCCTAACAAAGAGCTGACGCTTCGTGAACATGCGCTCGCGCCATGGGAACCGCAAAGTTCGCAATATTATCCGCAATTGTTAGAAACGGTATGTCGACATTATGGCATCGATATGGACGTGCCTGTAAAACAGTTGCCGAAAGAACAGCTCGATCTTTTATTGTACGGATCGAATGGGGAAAAAATATATTTTCGTTATGAAAACGACTTCGGTCATGTGCGTGAAACGTATGTTGAATTTGAAGGAGTCGTGCGCAACGTTGAACGGCGTTATCGGGAAACGACGTCTGACTACGTACGGGAGCAAATGGAAAAATATATGACTGAACAACCGTGTCCGACGTGTCATGGCAATCGACTAAAAAAAGAAAGTTTAGCTGTTTTCGTTGGTGGTAAACATATTGGCGAAGTGACAGCGATGTCGGTGAATGAAGCGCTAGCGTTTTTTGAAACGCTTCAGTTAACGGAAAAAGAACAAAAAATCGCCCATTTAATTTTACGTGAAATTGTTGAACGGCTTGGCTTTTTAAAAAACGTCGGACTTGATTATTTGACGCTGCATCGGGCTGCAGGAACGCTTTCTGGTGGGGAGGCGCAACGCATTCGACTCGCAACGCAAATTGGCTCGCGCTTAACCGGTGTATTATACGTGTTAGACGAACCGTCTATCGGGCTTCATCAGCGCGATAACGATCGGTTAATTGCGACATTGCAAAGCATGCGTGATTTAGGGAACACGCTCATTGTCGTAGAGCACGATGAAGATACGATGCTTGCGGCGGACTATTTAATTGACATCGGGCCGGGAGCGGGGGCACATGGCGGACAAGTTGTCGCTGCTGGAACACCGGAAGAAGTGATGAGCGATCCGCGTTCGTTAACGGGTCAATATTTATCAGGGAAAAAATTTATTCCGCTTCCGATTGAACGAAGAAAGCCAGACGGCCGTTGGCTTGAAGTGATCGGGGCGCGAGAAAACAACTTAAAAAACGTCGATGTTCGCATTCCGCTCGGACTGTTTGTTGCGGTGACAGGTGTATCCGGTTCAGGAAAAAGCACGCTCATTAATGAAATTTTGCATAAGGCGTTAGCGCAAAAACTACATCATGCGAAAGTAAAGCCGGGGGAACATACAGACATTCGCGGCATCGACTATTTAGATAAAGTGATCGACATTGATCAGTCGCCAATCGGGCGGACACCGCGCTCGAACCCTGCGACATATACAGGCGTTTTTGACGACATTCGCGATTTATTTGCGACGACGAACGAAGCGAAAATGCGTGGGTATCAAAAAGGGCGGTTTAGCTTCAATGTAAAGGGCGGTCGTTGTGAAGCGTGTCGCGGGGATGGAATTATTAAAATTGAAATGCACTTTTTGCCTGACGTGTATGTGCCATGTGAAGTATGTCACGGGAAACGGTACAACCGCGAAACGTTGGAAGTGAAATATAAAGATAAAAACATTGCGGAAGTGCTTGATATGACAGTCGAAGAGGCGTTGACGTTTTTTGAAAATATCCCGAAAATTAAACGAAAGCTACAAACGCTTTACGATGTCGGGCTTGGCTACATGCAACTCGGACAGCCGGCCACGACGCTTTCTGGAGGCGAGGCGCAACGGGTGAAGTTAGCATCGGAGCTACATCGTCGTTCAACAGGAAGAACGTTATACATTTTAGACGAACCGACAACGGGTTTGCATGTTGATGATATTGCCCGTTTATTAAACGTTTTACAGCGGCTCGTTGAACAAGGGGATACGGTGCTTGTCATCGAACATAATTTGGATGTCATTAAAACGGCAGACTATATTATTGACCTTGGACCAGAAGGTGGAGATGGTGGCGGACAAATCGTTGCGGCAGGTACACCAGAACAAGTTGCACAAATAGAGCAATCATATACAGGACGTTATTTACAACCGATTTTACAACGCGACCGCGAACGAATGCGTCAACGTATACCGAGCGTATAATGCGCTCGGTTTTTTTTACGAAACTTTCTTTTTCGTCAATCGTATGTATAAGTAAAGAGGAAGGAGAGGATATGGATGGAAGGAAATAAATTGCTTGCGGCGTTATGTTATTTTAGTGTATTTTTTGCTCCGTTTTTATTTCCAATTATCGTTTATTTTGTCACAAAACATGAACGAGTAAAAGAGCATGCGAAAAAATCGTTATTGTCCCATCTCATCCCTATTGCGATCGTCATGATGGCGTTTGGATTGTTTTTTATATTCACGATCGTTGGGGTAGACGGATGGATTGGCCTTCCATTCATCGGGATCGTTGTTGGCGGCATTGTACATGTGGTTGTCATTGTTTGGAATATTATAAAAGGTATACAAGTGATACAGGAAGCGGGAGGGATATATGAGTGAAAAAACTTGTGCGGCTTCGTCATGATCGTATGGTTGCGGGCATGTTGAGCGGATTAGCAGCTTATATGAATATGGATGCAACTGTCGTTCGTTTATTGTTTGTCGCTTTATTATTGATTACCGGCATCATGCCGTTTGCGATTTTATATGCGCTTGCATTGTTAATTATTCCGAGTGAGGAGAACATTGTATGAGATGGGTGGCACATATCGCAATCAACGCTGTTTTATTGCTGGCGCTAGCCGGATATTTTGACTCCATTTATCTATCAAGCGTTGGGGCAGCGCTCGTTGCAAGTGTTCTTTTGTCTTTTCTCAATACGTTCGTTCGACCGCTACTTGTTTTACTAACGCTTCCTGTCACTGTATTGACATTTGGGCTGTTTTTGTTCGTCATTAATGCAATGACATTAGCGATGACGGCATGGCTGATGGGAAGTTCGTTTCAAATTGGTGGGTTTCGTACGGCATTATTTGCATCGCTTGCTATTTCTCTATTTCACTTAATCATTGAGTCGGTGCGAAAAGAAAAGTAAAACGTTCCGCTTCGTGCGTGAGCGTTTTTATTTTTCCTTGAAAGTGTTACAATGAGAAAAGGAAGAAGGAGGGATTCATATGCCGAAAGTGCGGACAAAAGATTTAATTGATGAGTTTCAATTTGAGCTTGTAAGCGGGGCGGAAGGGATTCATCGTCCGATTACAACGAGTGATTTATCTCGTCCGGGCATTGAAATGGCCGGCTATTTTGCATATTATCCAGCGGAACGTGTACAATTGCTCGGCATGACAGAACTGTCTTTTTTTGAACGATTAACACCTGTAGAAAAGCGATTGCGCATGGAAAAGTTATGTACCGATATTACCCCTGCGATTATCGTCTCACGCGGATTAGAAGTGCCAAAAGAACTGATTGAAGCATCGGAAAAAAAAGAAGTGCCGGTGATGCGTTCGACGATGAAAACGACGCGACTCGCTAGCCGTCTGACAAACTATTTAGAAAGTAAGTTAGCGCCGACGACTGCTGTGCACGGTGTGCTTGTCGATGTGTACGGTGTCGGTGTACTCATTACAGGAAAAAGCGGCGTCGGAAAGAGTGAAACGGCGCTAGAGCTCGTGAAGCGTGGACATCGTCTCGTGGCGGATGATTGCGTCGAAATTCGCCAAGAAGATGAAAATTTGCTCATTGGAAGCGCGCCGGAGCTGATTGAACATTTACTTGAAATTCGCGGACTTGGCATCATTAACGTGATGACGTTATTTGGGGCAGGAGCAGTGCGCCCGCATAAGCGCATTTCGCTTGTCATTGATTTAGAATTATGGGATCCAAACAAACAATACGATCGTCTCGGTCTTGAAGAAGAAAAGGTAAAAATTATTGATACGGAAGTGACGAAATTGACGATCCCTGTTCGTCCGGGGCGAAATTTAGCGGTCATTATTGAAGTGGCAGCGATGAATTTCCGTCTAAAACGTATGGGCGTGAATGCGGCGGAAGAATTTTCTGCACGCTTGGCAGATGCAATTGGCGATGCGGAACATGATTATGAATGAGAGGATGAGAGGGAATGTTCATGCATATTGAACCGCTCGATCGCGTTTTTTTCCAGCTCGGTCCAATTACAATTTATTGGTACGGTGCCATTATTGCGACGGGCGTATTGCTTGGGCTTTGGCTAGCTACGCGAGAAAGCGAACGGCTAGGTATACGAAAAGAAACGTTTGTTGATCTTGTATTAATTGCTGTGCCGATTGCGATTTTATGCGCACGTGTGTATTACGTTATGTTTCAATGGGACTACTATTCCAAACATATAAGTGAAATTCCGCAAATTTGGCACGGTGGCTTGGCCATTCATGGCGGTTTAATTGGTGCGATTGTGACAGGCATCGTTTTTGCGAAAAAGCGAAAATTGTCGTTTTGGAAATTAGCTGATATTGCAGCGCCGAGCATTATTTTAGGGCAGGCGATCGGGCGTTGGGGCAACTTTATGAACCAAGAGGCGCACGGAGGCCCTGTGTCGCGTGCGTTTTTAGAAAGCTTGCATTTGCCGGACTGGATCATTAATCAAATGTACATACAAGGGCAATATTACCATCCGACGTTTTTATATGAATCATTATGGAACATGCTCGGCTTTCTCGTTTTGCTTGCGTTGCGGAGAAGAAATTTAAGGCGGGGAGAGTTATTTTTCACGTATATCATTTGGTATTCAATCGGGCGCTTTTTCATTGAAGGATTGCGCACAGATAGCTTAATGTTGACAGAAACGATTCGTATGGCGCAGTTTATTTCATTGTTGCTTATTGCCTTTGCGGTTGGAATGATCGTTTTGCGCCGCATGCGCGGCTTAGCAAACGAGCGGTATAACGATTAAACGAAGGGAGGGAAGGCGGTCATGTTGCGAAGGGGTTTGTTTGTTGGATTGAAAACGACATGGACGCTCGGAAAAGTCATTTTTCCGATTACCGTCATTGTGACGTTGCTACAATATTCCCCCGTTTTACCTTGGGTGACAAACGGTTTGACGCCGATGATGCGTTGGATCGGTTTGCCGGGGGATGCCGCGCTCGTTTTAGTGCTCGGCAATTTTTTAAATTTATACGCTGGCATCGGTGCGATGTTAACGATGGATTTGACAGTGAAAGAAGTGTTTATTTTAGCTGTTATGTTGTCGTTTTCGCACAATATGCTCGTTGAGTCTGCCGTTGCAGCACAAGTCGGTGTTCGTGTTTGGTGGACGGTTGTGGTTCGGGTCGGGTTAGCGTTTAGTGCGGCTTGGCTCATTCACGTCTTTTGGGATGGCGGGCAACAAATGGCGAAATACGGACTTGTACCGCAGGCTTCAACCACGCCGAATACATGGGGGGAAATCGCTTGGACAGGAATCGAAAAAGCGTTATACGGCATTGGACAGCTTGCGTTGATCATTATTCCGTTGATGATTGCCATTCAAGTGTTAAAAGAATTAAAGTGGCTGGATACGTTTTCGAAATGGTTATCCCCGTTTGCGCGTTTACTCGGCATTCGTGAAAATGCATCGCTGACGATGGCGGCAGGTTTATTGTTTGGGCTCGCTTATGGTGCGGGTGTGATGATTCAAGCGGTGAAAGAAGATGGGGTGTCTAAAAAAGATTTAACGTTAACGTTTTTATTTTTAGTGGCGTGCCATGCGGTTGTAGAAGATACGCTATTGTTTGTGCCGCTTGGTATTCCCGTCTGGCCGCTTCTTATCATTCGGCTTGTCACAGCTATTTTATTGACGGCTACGCTCAGTTTCATTTGGAATCGCATGGAACATCGAAAAAGAAAGGAAGCAACGTATGAATATTAATACGATTTTGTTTGACTTAGATGGAACGCTTATTAATACGAATGACTTAATTATTGAATCATTTTTGCATACGCTCAACCATTACTATCCAAATCAATATACGCGCGAAGATGTGCTTGCTTTTATTGGTCCGCCATTGCGTGATACGTTTGAAGCGATCAATCCAGAGCGCGTTGATGAAATGATTGAAACGTATCGGGCGTTTAACCATGCCCATCATGATGCGTTAGTGAAAGAATATGAAACGGTATATGATACGGTACAAACGCTACATGAACAAGGGTTTAAACTCGGCATTGTGACGACGAAAATTCGTCATACGGTCAATATGGGATTGAAGTTAACAAAGTTAGACTCGTTTTTCCAATGCATCATTACGCTCGATGACGTTGAGCATGCGAAGCCGCATCCGGAACCGATTGAAAAAGCGCTCGCTTGTTTGCAAGCGAAGCCGGAAGAAACGTTAATGGTCGGGGATAATCACCATGACATTTTAGCAGGAAAACATGCGGGGACAAAAACGGCAGGGGTGGCTTGGACGATTAAAGGACGCGAGCATTTAGCTAAATACGAGCCGGATTTTATGCTTGAGAAAATGAGCGATTTGTTAAGTATTTTAGGGGTGACTGGCGTTGAGAAAAACTGAACGCCATGCTGTACAAGGGGCAAACTCTTTATGGCAACTATATCGAACCGTTTCGTTTTGGAAAGTATTGAAAAATGTCATCATCATTTTCATCGGGCGGTATACTCCTTTTTTTCCGCTGAAAAACTGGTTGTATCGCACGTTTTTACGCATGGAAATTGGCGAACATACGGCGCTCGCGTTCATGGTGATGCCAGATATTTTGTTCCCAGAAAAAATTCGCATTGGCAATAACACAATTATTGGTTATAATACGACGATTTTAGCGCATGAATATTTAGTGAACGAGTATCGGCTTGGAGACGTTATCATCGGCGACGATGTCATGATTGGAGCGAATACAACCATTTTGCCGGGTGTGACGATCGGGGATCGTGCCGTTGTTTCCGCAGGTACGCTCGTACATCGCGATGTGCCAGCTGGCGCATTTGTTGGCGGCAATCCGATGCAAATCATTCGTCTTAGCGAACGCTAAGGCGTTTTTTTATTAAATAGAAAGGATTCAAGTTGAAAAACATCGAATGAGTTTGTAGTTGACGAAACGAAAAACGGGGAGTAAACTACAAATAACAAGCTTTACTTTGCTAATATATTAGCGAACTAAAGTAAAAGAAGGACGGGACGAAAATGAGAGTATTTATGTTTGAAAAGCCGCTCGGCATGCGGGATACGTTGCCGGATGTATATAAAACAAAACGTGCGTTGCGCGAAGCGATGATGCAAGAAATCGAAACGTGGGGATATTCGTTTATTGAAACGCCAACGCTAGAATATGATGAAACGGTCGGAAAGGCATCGGCCATTTTAGATCAGCAACTATTTAAGTTGCTTGATCGTGAAGGACATACACTCGTGTTGCGTCCAGATATGACTGCTCCTATTGCTCGTTTAGCGGCCTCAAAGCTGTATGAGGAAGGTTGTCCGCTCCGTTTAGCGTATGCAGCAAATGTGTTTCGCGCTCAACAGCGGGAAGGAGGGCGACCGGCAGAGTTTGAACAAGTGGGTGTGGAATACATCGGAGACGGCACGATGTATGCTGATGCGGAAGTGATTAGTTTAATGATTTTTGCGTTAAAGCGGGCCGGACTATGTGATTTTACGGTAACGATTGGTCATATTGGTTATGTTGATGCGTTATTTTTCGATGTTTTGCGTCAAGAACAACGAGTAGAAACGTTGCGCCGCTTTTTATACGAAAAAAATTACGTCGGTTATCGAGAACACGTCAAGTCATTGCCGCTTTCTTCGATTGATCGCGATCGCCTTTTACGCCTTTTAACATTAAGGGGTGGAGAGGAAGTCATTGCAGAAGCAAAAACGTATGCAACGACAGAGGCAGAGCAGCGCGCTCTTGATGAATTAGAACAATTATGGACGTATGTTGACCAATATGGCGTTACGGATATGGTGAAATTAGATATGAGCTTAGTGAGCCATATGAGTTACTATACCGGCGTTCTTTTTGAAGTGTACGCAAAAAATGTTGGATTTTTACTTGGAAATGGTGGACGATACGATGAATTGCTGGCGAAATTTCATCGCCCGTCCCCTGCGACTGGCTTTAGCGTGCGGCTCGATCGTTTGATGGAAGCGATTGGGGAGCAACGCCGTAGAGAAAAAACGACGTGCATCATTTTTAGTCAAGAACGTTTCGCTGAGGCGTATGCGAAAGCGACGGAAATGAGACAAAAAGGAGAAAACGTCGTATTGCAGCACGTCGCAGGCATTCAAAATATGGATCCATTTACGGCATCGTTTGATGACGTGGTGTATGTACTAGGGAAACGCGGAAAGGATGAACGATGATGCTGACGGTTGCTATGCCAAAAGGACGTATTTTTACGGAGGCGCTCGTACTGTTAAAACAAGCGGGCTACGACATTCCTGATGACTTAGAACATTCACGAAAGTTGATGATTGACGTCCCAAATGAACAGTTACGCTTTATTTTAGCGAAGCCGATGGACGTAGTGACATATGTTGAACACGGGGTTGCCGATGTCGGCATTGCTGGGAAAGATGTGCTTCTTGAGGAAGAGCGAGATGTGTATGAAATGTTAGATTTGCGCATTAGTCCTTGTTATTTGGCGGTAGCAGGGTTGCCGAATACGCGCGTTCACCCGATCGCCCCAAGAGTCGCAACAAAGTATCCAAATATTGCATCGACATATTTTCGTGAACAAGGGGAGCAAGTTGAAATTATTAAACTGAATGGGTCAGTGGAATTAGCACCGCTGATCGGTTTAGCGGAACGAATTGTCGACATTGTTTCGACAGGGCGAACGTTAAAAGAAAACGGGCTCGTTGAGCTTGAACGAATTGTTCATGTGACGTCGCGTTTTATTGTGAATCCAGTGAGTTATCGCATGCAAGATCGAGCGATTGAACATATGGTTGATCGTTTAACATATGCGATCGAGAAAGCGAGGGAGAGCAATGAGAATTGAACGTGTGCAAGGGACGGTCTCGCTTCGGCGGACGATTGAAAGCGGAACGGAAGAACAAAGACAAGCGGTGAAACGAATGATTGAGGATGTGCGAAATAACGGAGATGCCGCGCTAAAAAAATATACGGAAATGTTTGATGGCATTTCACTTCATACGCTAGCGGTTACGCAAGAAGAAATTGAAGAAGCGTATTGGCTCATTGACGAAGAAATGGTTCATATTATTCGCGAAGCGGCACAAAACATTCGCGAATATCACGAGCGGCAACGCACGACGTCATGGTTTATGACGCGCGAAGATGGAACGATTCTTGGCCAAAAAGTGACGCCTCTTGATGCGGTCGGTTTATATGTGCCGGGTGGAACAGCAGCTTATCCGTCATCGGTATTGATGAATGTCATTCCTGCGCAAGTGGCTGGAGTAAAGCGCATCGTCATCGTTTCCCCGCCAAATGAGCGTGGAACGTTGCCGGCTGCTGTACTTGTTGCGGCATGTGAGCTTGGTGTTCAAGAAATATATAAAGTTGGCGGCGCTCAAGCGATTGCTGCATTAGCGTACGGCACGGAGACGATTGAGCCAGTCGATAAAATTTTTGGACCTGGAAACATTTATGTCGCACTCGCGAAACGAGAAGTGTTCGGTCAAGTCGATATTGATATGATTGCGGGACCGAGCGAAATTGTTGTGCTAGCGGATGAGACGGCAAAGCCGAATGAAATTGCGGCGGATTTATTATCGCAGGCGGAACATGATGAACGAGCGGTTAGCATATTTGTTACACCGTCTTTACAGCTTGCGTTAAAAGTAGAAGAAGAAGTCGAAAAGCAATTAGCTACCCTCCCGCGAAAAAACATCGCACAAAAAGCGATCCGTGATTATGGTGTCATTTATGTGACCGATACGATGAAACAAGCGATTGACGTTGTGAACGAATTAGCGCCAGAACATTTAGAAATTATGACGGCCGAGCCGTTTGAGCAATTAAGTGACATTCGACATGCAGGTGCGATATTTTTAGGTCCGTACAGCTCTGAACCGGTTGGAGATTATTTTGCGGGAACGAATCATGTATTACCGACAAATGGTACCGCTCGTTTTTCTTCTGGGCTAACAGTCGACGCATTTATGAAAAAGTCAAGCATCGTTTTTTATAGCGAGCAAGCATGGAAACAACATGTGGAAAAAATTGCAGCATTTGCGCGGTTAGAAGGGCTTGAAGCACATGCGCGAGCAGTAGAGGAACGATTGAAAAGGAGAGAAAAATGATGCGAACAGCGACAATCAAACGGGTGACGAATGAAACACAAATTGAGCTTTCGTTTACGATTGATGGGGAAGGAAAGGCGGAGTTAGAAACAGGGGTTCCGTTTTTAACACATATGCTTGATTTGTTTACAAAACATGGACATTTTAATTTATTTGTTCACGCAAAAGGAGATACGCACATTGACGATCATCATACGACGGAAGATATTGGCATTTGTTTAGGGCAAGCGATTCGAGAAGCGCTCGGTGATAAAAAAGGGATCAAACGATACGGAAATGCGCTCGTTCCGATGGACGATGCGCTTGCCCAAGTCGTGATTGATGTAAGCAATCGTCCACATCTTGAGTTTCGCGGCCAGTTTCCGAGTGAAAAAGTAGGGACGTTTGATGTCGAGCTCGTGCACGAATTTTTATGGAAACTAGCATTAGAAGCACGAATGAATGTACATGTCATCATCCATTACGGTCGCAATACGCACCATATGATTGAAGCAGTATTTAAAGCACTCGCTCGTGCGCTCGATGAGGCAACGATGATCGATCCGCGCGTGAAATCGGTACCGTCGACGAAAGGGATGTTGTAAATGATCGGCATCATTGATTATGGAATGGGAAATTTATATAGCGTCAGTAAAGCGTTAGAACGGCTAAACGTGCCGTATATTGTTGAAAGTGATCAAGATAAACTGCGCCAAGCAGATGGCTTCATTTTACCGGGCGTTGGATCATTTAAAGATGCGATGCACATATTGACGGAAACGAAGCTAGACTCATTTATTCATGAACAAGTAGCAAAAGGAAAGCCGATTCTCGGCATTTGCTTAGGGATGCAACTATTGTTTGAAGAAAGCGAAGAAAACGGTTTGACGGCTGGGTTAAAGTTGCTTCCAGGTCGCGTCGTTCGTTTTAGCGGTATGACAAAAGAGGGAAAACGATATAAAGTACCACATATGGGATGGAACGAGCTCATTTTTCATCAACCATCTCCGCTTTTTGATGGTGTTGACCGAGGGCATGTATATTTCGTTCATTCGTATTATGTGCAAACGAATGAACCAACGGTTGTGCTAGCTAGCGCCCAATATGATGTGGAAGTTCCTGCGGTTGTTGGATGTGGCACAATATTTGGTACACAATTTCATCCCGAGAAAAGCGGAACGCTCGGTATGCGTCTATTGCAAAACTATGCGAGGATTGTAGAAAGGGAGAGGGGCTAATGTTTACCATTTATCCAGCGATCGATATGCGCAACGGAAAGTGCGTTCGTCTTATACAAGGAGATTACAATCAGGAAACAGTATACGGACATTCCCCGGTTGAAATGGCTCGTTCGTTTGTTTCGCAAGGTGCGACATGGATTCATATGGTCGATTTAGATGGAGCAAAAGAAGGGAGACGAGTGAACGATGCGTTCGTCGTTGAAGTAGCAAAGAAGCTTGGAGTAAACGTTCAAATTGGTGGTGGCATTCGCACGGAAGAAGATGTTGCCTATTATTTAGAGCAAGGTGTGGCGCGCGTCATTTTAGGGAGCGCAGCCATTTCCAATCCTCCGTTTGTGAAAGCGATGCTTCGCACATATGGTGAGCGCATTGTCATCGGCATTGATGCGAAAAATGGGTTTGTTGCGACAGAAGGATGGACGCATACATCAACGATCGAAGCGGTTGAACTTGGCAAACAGCTTGCGGAAGCTGGAGCGGAAACATTTATTTTTACGGATATTGCGACAGACGGCATGTTATCAGGGCCAAATATCGATGCGGTCGTTCGATTAGCGAAAGAAACGAACAAACGTGTTATCGCCTCCGGAGGCATTCGCTCGCTTGATGATTTACGCGCTTTAAAACAATTCGAAAACGACGGAGTATGTGGAGCAATTGTCGGCAAAGCGTTATATACAAATCAGTTTACCGTCGCTGAGGCGTTAAAGGCGGTGGAGAAATGATTACAAAACGCATTATCCCTTGTTTAGATGTGAAAGATGGTCGCGTCGTAAAAGGTGTACAATTTGTTTCGTTGCGCGATGCGGGCGATCCGGTTGAGCTTGCGCGCATATACGATGAGCAAGGGGCGGACGAGCTTGTGTTTTTAGATATTTCCGCATCACATGAAGGACGAAAAACGATGGTAGACGTCGTTCGGCGCGTTGCTGCTCAGCTTGCGATCCCGTTTACTGTCGGAGGCGGCATTCGCACATTAGAAGATATGAAAACGATTTTGCGTGCGGGTGCGGACAAAGTGTCTGTCAATACATCGGCATTGTTGCGTCCAGAGCTTATTACAGAAGGGGCACAATTTTTTGGTTCGCAATGTATTGTTGTCGCGATTGACGCAAAGTACGATCCAACGATGCAATCGTGGCGTGTTTATACGCACGGCGGTCGACGTCCGACGGATTGGGAAGTTGTTGCATGGGCGAAAGAAGCTGTGAAGCGCGGAGCAGGAGAAATTTTATTAACAAGCATGGATCGCGATGGCGGAAAAGACGGCTTTGATTTGGCGTTGACGAAACGAGTAAGTGAAGCGGTATCCGTCCCTGTTATTGCATCGGGAGGGGCAGGGTGCGCTCAACATTTTGTCGAGGTGTTTCAAACGGCTCAAGCAGATGCCGCATTAGCTGCTTCGATTTTTCATTATAAAGAAACGTCTGTCCAGCAAGTGAAACAATACGTGCGCGAAAAGGGGGTAAACGTTCGATGAATATTCGATTTAATGAGCAAGGGCTTGTGCCGGCAATCGTACAAGATGCACATAGTAAAGAAGTGTTGACATTAGCATATATGAACGAGCAATCGTTACAAAAAACGTTAGAAACGAAAGAAACATGGTTTTACAGCCGCTCGCGGCAAGAGTTATGGCATAAAGGAGAAACGTCCGGAAACGTACAAAAAGTTGTTGATATTCGCTACGACTGTGATGCAGATGCGCTTCTTATTCTTGTTGAGCCGAAAGGACCGGCATGCCACACAGGAGAGTACTCTTGTTTTCATCATCGGTTGCAAGGTGAAAAGCCTGTTGTTAAACCAGATCGTTTTGCGGTGCTAAATGTGTTAGAATCGGTCATTGCGGAGCGTGAAGCGAAACGTCCAGAAGGATCGTATACAACATATTTATTTGAAAAGGGAATTGATAAGATCGCAAAAAAAGTTGGAGAAGAATCCGCAGAAGTCATTATTGCAGCAAAAAATCGTTCAAAAGAAGAACTGCGATGGGAAGTAGCCGATTTATTATATCATTTGCTCGTTTTGTTGCGTGAGCAGCGCGTATCGCTCGATGATGTGCTTTCTGTATTAGCGGAGCGTCATCGCTGATCCTTTTTTCCCCATCCATGTTGTTCTGAAGCGAAAATGTGGTATACTTTCTTTCGGTGAAAGAAATCAACATGGAGGGTTCGATGGAAAAACATTTGCAAAAACGTGTCGGAAAAGTCATTCCGTTTATTCAAGACGGTACGTACTTTTTTAATAAAGGATTAACATGTTATCGTCGCCGGGATTTGCATAAAGCGAAAGCATATTTGCAACGGGCGGTGCAACTTGAACCAGAACAAAGCACATTTGCGTGCCAATTGGCGATTGTATTGTCAGAATTGGGGGAATATGCGCAATCGAACGAATGGTTATTGCGCGTTATTGAACATGATAGTCATTTAACGGAATGTTTTTATTTTTTAGCAAACAACTATGCCCACTTAGGGTTATTTGGCGAGGCGGCGAAGTATGCTGAACAGTATATGGAACGCGAGCCAGATGGGGAGTTTGCGGAATATACGCTCGATTTATTAGATATTTTAACGATTGAACAAGATGACGATGAGTGGATCAATTACGATGAGATGTTAATGAAACAAGAACGAGCTCGCGCGTTGCTTGAAAAAGGTGAATTTCAGGAAGCGATTGCTTTGTTTGAAGAAATGATTGAACAACATCCAGAAAATTGGGCTGCTTATAACAATTTAGCGCTCGCTTATTTTTATCAAGGGAATGTCGAAAAAGCAAGACAAACGATCGCATACATTTTGCAACAAAATCCAGGCAATTTGCATGCCCTTTGCAACGATGCGGTGTTTTCGTATTATTTACAAGAGCAAGAGCGATTGTTTTCACTTACCCAGTCGTTGCAAGGAGTATATCCGATTTCACTCGAGCATCGTTACAAGCTTGGAGTGACGTTTGCAATTGTCGGACGCTATGATTTAGCGTTTCAATGGTTCCGTCAATTGCAACGGCGCGGCTTTGAAGGAGATGCACCGTTTTATTATTGGTATGCATATGCTGCATATCATATGGGATATCGCACGTTAGCGGAGTCGATGTGGCAAAAATTAATTGCGCTTCATCCAGATAAAAAAGGAAGCGAGCCGTGGCGCTATCGTGAACAGACGATTGAACATATTCAATCTTTATTTGAAAAGCAAGATGTGGCTTCTTCATTTTATGCGCTATATTTAATTAGCAAATCGTTTATAGCAGACGATTGTCCGTTTCCAAAGCAAGCGTGGTCTCATCCGCTTTTACAACAGTGGAGCGATTACGTATATGATCATGACCGCCAAAAGCCTATGGTAGATGCGCACCGTATTGTCACGTTACTTGTTCAACATAACGGTTTTGAATATGAGCCTTTATATCTTGCTTGGTTTTCTTTCTTCGTTGAGACAATGAAGGAAATTGATTCGTTTTCTAATCACGAAGCGTGGGCGGCGGCGTTTGAATATATGTTTCGTAAACATCGTGGTGAGCGTGTGACGCAGCGAATGATGGCAGAACGTTATGGGGTGTCCGTTGCAACGATCGGAAAGTATGTGAAAGTGATTAAACAGAAGTGGCACGAATGAGCAAGTTAATAGACCCTTTTGTTTTGTTGTATTACGATAGAAATATGGAAACGATAAAATGGAGAAGCATGCAGAAAGGGTGGAAGAAACGTGTCACAAGAAAAAATTTATGATGTCATTATTATCGGTGCAGGTCCGGCAGGAATGACGGCAGCGGTATACACATCGCGGGCGAATTTATCGACGCTTATGCTTGAGCGCGGAGTTCCTGGTGGTCAAATGGCAAATACAGAAGAAGTAGAAAACTATCCAGGTTATGATCATATTCTTGGACCGGAATTGGCGACAAAAATGTTTGAACATGCGAAAAAATTCGGCGCTGAATATGCATACGGCGATGTGAAAGAAGTGATTGATGGCGAACAATATAAAACGGTTGTAACAAGCAACCAACAATATAAAGCGCGTGCGATTATTATTGCGACAGGAGCGGAGTATAAAAAGCTTGGCGTTCCTGGTGAAAAAGAATTAGGGGGACGCGGCGTTTCATATTGTGCAGTATGTGACGGAGCGTTTTTCAAAGGAAAAGAGCTTGTCGTCGTTGGCGGTGGAGACTCGGCAGTAGAAGAAGGCGTATATTTAACACGCTTTGCAAGCAAAGTGACGATCGTTCATCGCCGCGACCAGTTGCGTGCACAAAAAATTTTACAGCAACGCGCGTTTGCAAATGAAAAAATTGATTTCATTTGGAATCATACAGTAAAGCAAATTAACGAAAAAGATGGTCGTGTCGGCAGCGTGACGCTCGTTCATACGCAAACAGGGGAAGAGCGTGAGTTTCCATGTGATGGAGTGTTTATTTACATCGGTATGGTGCCATTAACAAAGCCGTTTGCTTCGCTCGGCATTACGAATGAAAATGGCTACATTGAAACGAACGAATTGATGGAAACAAAAGTGCCTGGCATTTTTGCAGCGGGGGATGTTCGTGAAAAGTCGCTTCGTCAAATTGTTACCGCAACAGGAGACGGAAGTATTGCGGCACAAAGCGCACAACATTACGTAGAAGAACTAAAGGAAAAGCTTAACATTAAGTAATAAAAACGTAATGTTGCTTTAATTGAACTGTAACACGCTTGAAACAATAAAAGAGTATGATAAAAGTAAGTAATTGACCCCCTTTTTATATACACTTGTTGGCACGGGCTTTTGTCCCGTGCTTTCTTTTTTATGTGATGAAAACGTTTCAAAATTTATACTTTGTGACCGTTTGTAAGAAATAGTATAATGAAAAAAACATATTCATTATTGAGGTGAACGGACGTTGCAACGAGTAACGAACTGTGTATTAGTGAAAGACGGACACGTTCTATTGTTGAAAAAGCCTCGGCGTGGCTGGTGGGTGGCGCCGGGTGGAAAAATGGAGCAAGGAGAATCAGTACGAGAAGCTTGTGTGCGCGAATATCGCGAGGAAACAGGCATTTATATTAAAAACCCGCAATTAAAAGGGGTATTTACATTTGTCATGAAACGAGGAGAAGAAGTCGTTTCGGAGTGGATGATGTTCACATTTTTTGCGGAACATTTTGATGGTGAAAACGTATTACAATGTGAAGAAGGGGAACTTGCTTGGCATCCAATTGAGCACATTCCAACGCTTCCGATGGCGCCGGGCGATTACCATATTATTGATTATGTCATTAAAGGAACAGGAATTATGTACGGCACGTTTACGTATACAGAGGAATTTGAGCTGTTGTCTTACCGACTGGATCCGAGTTAAAGAAAGGGGAGAGAAAGATGAGCACAGGTTCAGCGCACATTCAAATGGTTATCATTACCGGTATGTCAGGGGCAGGAAAAACGGTAGCTATCCAAAGTTTTGAAGATTTAGGCTATTTTTGTGTCGATAATTTACCGCCGACCTTATTGCCGAAGTTTCTTGAATTAATTCGTGAATCAGGAAATAAAATGAATAAAATTGCACTCGTCATGGATTTGCGGAGCCGTGACTTTTTTGACCGTCTCTTTGCCGCGCTAGATGATTTAGCAGAAACATCATGGGTGACTCCACAAATTTTATTTTTAGATGCAAGCGATGCGACGCTCGTCAGCCGTTATAAAGAAACGCGCCGTTCTCATCCCCTTGCGCCAAGCGGATTGCCGCTTGAAGGAATTAAGTTGGAGCGCGAGTTGCTTGAAGAATTAAAAGGGCGCGCACAAATGATTATTGATACGTCTAACTTAAAACCGCGGGAGCTGCGTGAAAAAATTGTTCAAACATTTGCAACGCCAGCAACGACAACTTTTTCTGTCAATGTTGTTTCATTCGGGTTTAAATACGGTCTACCGATTGATGCCGATCTCGTTTTTGATGTTCGTTTTTTAACGAATCCGCATTATATTGAACATATGCGGCCAAAAACAGGATTAGATGAAGAAGTATCATCTTACGTATTAAAATGGACGGAAACGCAAAAATTTATTGAAAAAATAACAGATTTGTTGGCGTTTATGCTCCCGCACTATAAACGAGAAGGGAAAAGTCAAGTGGTAATTGCGATCGGATGTACAGGCGGACAGCATCGGTCTGTTACGTTAGCGGAGTATATCGGGCGTTATTTTGCAGACGAATATACAACGCACGTGTCACATCGAGATATTGCGAAAAGAAAGGATACGCACCAATGAAAAAAATCGTTGTGATTGGTGGAGGAACGGGGCTTCCTGTATTGCTTCGCGGGTTAAAGCAATATAATGTTGACTTAACAGCGATCGTGACTGTTGCAGACGACGGTGGCAGTTCAGGAAGATTGCGCGATGAACTCGATATGCCTCCACCTGGAGATATTCGAAATGTGCTTGCTGCTCTTTCAGATGTAGAGCCGCTAATTATTGAATTATTTCAACATCGCTTTGAAAACGGAAATGGGTTATCAGGTCATTCGCTCGGCAACTTAATTTTAGCGGCCATGACGTCAATTACTGGCGATTTCGTGCGCGCGGTTCGTGAAATGGGAAAAGTATTAAATGTGCGTGGAAAAGTGTTGCCGGCAGCAAATGAAAGCGTTGTGTTGCATGCGGAAATGGAAGACGGGACAATTGTATCAGGTGAGTCGAAAATTCCGTATTCCGGAAAGAAAATAAAGCGTGTATTTTTAACTCCGGCAAACATTGAACCGCTAGATGAAACGATTGCCGAATTGCGAACAGCTGATTTAATCGTCATCGGTCCCGGGAGTTTGTACACAAGCATTTTACCGAACTTACTCGTTCCTAAAATTGGCGAAGAGGTATGTCAATCCAAAGCGAAAAAAGTATATATATGCAACGTCATGACTCAGGCGGGAGAAACGTTAAACTATACAGCGAGCGATCATGTGAAAGCGCTGTATGATCATATGGCGTGTGCATTTTTAGATGCAATTATTGTAAACGATGCGCCGATTTTGCCAGAAACAAAGGAGCGGTATGCAAAAGAATTGGCTGCACCTGTCGTTTGTGATACGGCAAAGTTAGAAGCGCTCGGTTTACAAGTCATTTGTGATGCGATCATTGATGAGCGAGATGGAACGGTGCGTCACGATACAAAAAAAGTAGCGGCGTTGCTCCTTTCGCTTCTTGCACCTCCTTCGCACGGCACATATTCATAGGAGGTGAGATTGTTGTCGTTTGCATCGGAAACAAAAAAAGAATTGACGAATATCGAAGTAAAAACGTGTTGTTTAAAAGCAGAGTTATCTGCCTTAATTCGAATGAACGGTTCCATTTCATTTTCCAATCGCCGTTTAGTATTAAATATTCAAACAGAAAATGCTGCGATTGCAAGGCGAATTTATACGTTACTAAAAAAAGGGTACGATGTCGTTGTCGAACTACTTGTTCGTAAAAAGATGCGCCTAAAGAAAAATAACGTATATATTGTCCGCGTTGTCGAAGGAACGCATGAGTTATTGTCGGATTTAAAAATTATGGAAGAAGGATTCTCGTTCGTCCGTTCCATTTCACCAGAGCTTGTGCACAAAAAATGTTGTAAGCGCTCGTATTTGCGTGGCGCGTTTTTAGCCGGGGGATCTGTCAACAATCCGGAAACATCGTCTTATCATTTAGAAATCTTTTCGTTGTATCGTGAGCATAACGAATCGCTTTGTGAACTGATGAACACGAATTTTCATTTACATGCGCGCACGCTCGAGCGAAAAAAAGGTTTTATTACGTATTTAAAAGAAGCAGAGAAAATTGGGGAATTTTTGAGCATTATCGGCGCGCACCAAGCGTTATTGCGATTTGAAGATGTGCGCATCGTGCGCGATATGCGTAATTCTGTCAATCGTCTTGTCAATTGTGAAACAGCGAATTTAAACAAAACGATTGGCGCAGCGTTACGTCAAGTCGAAAACATTCGTTATATTGATGAAACGATTGGCCTTGATCAACTGCCTGAAAAACTTCGTGAAATTGCAAAATTGCGCATCGAATATCAAGATGTAACGTTAAAAGAGCTCGGGGAAATGGTTTCTGGGGGGAAAATTAGTAAATCTGGCATTAACCATCGTCTGCGCAAATTAGATGAAATTGCGGAACGGCTTCGCGCCGGTCAGCCGATTGATTTTCATAAATCTTTGTAAACTATGGGAGGAATGCATAATGGTAGAAAAACAAGTGGAAGTACGCTTAAAAACAGGATTGCAAGCGCGTCCAGCCGCGTTGTTTGTTCAAGAAGCGAACCGCTTTTCAGCTGATGTATATATCGAAAAAGATGGAAAAAAAGTGAATGCGAAAAGTATTATGGGTGTCATGAGTTTAGCGATTCATACAGGGGCGGTCATTACGATTTATGCGAATGGATCCGATGAAAAAGAGGCGTTAAACAAGCTCGTTCAATATGTTGAACAAGAATCATAAAAAAACAAGGCGGGATGGCCGCCTTGTTTTACTTTTCATCGACGCGTGTCAATACACGGTCAATTAAACCGTATTCTTTTGCCTTTTCTGCTGTCATAAAGTTGTCGCGGTCTGTGTCGCGCTCAATGACTTCAATTGGTTGCCCTGTATTTTCAGACAAAATACGATTTAATTTATCGCGCAAGAATAAAATGCGTTTTGCTGCAATTTCGATTTCTGTCGCTTGACCTTGCACGCCACCAAGCGGCTGATGAATCATAATTTCACTATTCGGCAATGCGAAACGTTTTCCTTTGGCACCTGCCGCAAGTAAAAACGCTCCCATAGAAGCCGCCATACCGATACAAATGGTCGATACGTCTGGTTTAATAAATTGCATCGTATCGTAAATCGCCATGCCTGCTGTAATCGATCCACCAGGGCTGTTAATGTAAAGAGAAATGTCTTTCTCAGGATCTTCAGCTGCTAAAAATAAAAGCTGAGAAACGATCGAGTTGGCGACATGATCGTCAATCGGGCTTCCTAAAATAATAATGCGGTCTTTTAATAAACGGGAGTAAATGTCATAGGCGCGCTCCCCGCGGCTTGTTTGTTCAATAACTGTAGGAATTAAGTTCATACTCTTCCTCCTCCGATCATTCGTTTTTTTATGTACTTTTATCATACAAAAAAGGTCAATAAAGGTCAAATGAAATCCCTTTTGCTTATATGTATTCGCGTTTTTTGTTCATCATCCCTTCTTTCATCGTTTCCGCTTTCCGAAATTTTAAACGTCATGGCTATTGCATTTTTTTTTCTTCTTCACTATAATGGTAAGTGCATTTATCGTTATGCCCTCGTAGTGTAGTGGATAGCACGAGAGATTCCGGTTCTCTTAGCGTGGGTTCGAATCCTGCCGAGGGCGTTATGGAACCCTGCTTGCGTCGCAAGCAGGGTTTTTGTTTACAAAAATAAAGTCCGGTGTGCCGCACCGGACGAATAGATGAATGTTGCGAGGCTTGCTCGCTTGTTCTATAAGAATGATAACATGCCTTCGATGCATATGCATAGTAGAAAAAACATCCAATATGTTTTTATCGTCTCTTTCTGATCGAGATGATAAAATGAGGATGAAGGGAGATGGCATGAATGGAGATGCAATTAACGCAAAGACAAGAACTAAAAGTTGCGTTGACAAAAGAGCTTGTCCAAGCGATTGAATTGTTGCAATATTCGACAGTAGAATTGCAATCGCTTTTACACGAACAAGCGCTTGAAAATCCATTTATCGAGCTACGTGAGCGAAAACGGCCGATTCATAGGCGGCGTGAGCAAACAGATCGGATGGATTATATCGAAAATGTAAGCGCTTTTAAACATTCGCTTCCTTCCCATTTGCATGCCCAACTTGTCGGTATGCGTGTATCGAATGAGCATAAAAAAGCGCTCGATTATTTAATTGCTTCGCTTGATGAATGGGGTTACTTGCATACGACGATTGCGGAGGCGGCTTGCCATCTTCAATTGGAAGAAACGGTTGTGTCAAATGCTCTGCATATGTTACGTTCACTTGATCCAGCGGGAGTAGGAGCGGAAAATTTGTCACATTGTTTATATTTACAACTCATTCGTCTTCCAGAAAGGGATGAGTTAGCGGAGAACATTGTCACGGAGTATTTTGAACCGTTTGTCAATAAAAAGTGGAAAGAAATAAAAGCGAAACTAGGTGTGGAATTAAGCGATTTACAACGAGTGTGGGAACTGATTCGCACGCTTCATCCACGTCCAGGAAGTTTATATAATGATGAGCAAATGACGTATATTGTACCGGATGTCATCGTTTCATACGATAACGGAACATGGACGGTGACGATGAATGAAGAAATCGTTCCAACGGTTGTATGGAATGAAGCGTATGAACGGAAAGTACAGACGGACGATCCGCATGTTCGAAAATATATCGAAGAAAAAAGGCAGCAGTTTCAGTGGATTCAGCGGTGTTTAACTCAACGAGCGACGACGATGGAGAGAATTACGCTCGAGTTAATCGATAAGCAACGCGATTATTTTGAAAAAGGTTCGCTCCATATGAAACCGCTCACGATGCGTGATGTTGCTGCTTCATTAAACATGCATGAATCGACAGTTAGTCGCGCAGTAAAAAATAAATATATGCAAACGCCTCATGGGTTAATTGAAATGCGTCGCTTTTTCACTAGTGGTGTAGATGATGCGTCGCAAGAAAAAGTAAAAAGTTTAATTGCTGAACTGATTAAACAAGAAAATAGCCAAAAACCTCTTTCTGATCAAAACATTGCTGATTTACTTGAACAACGTTACAATATTTGTGTTGCACGGCGGACGGTTGCAAAATATCGCGAACAGCTTCATATTCCGCCAGCTTCGAAACGAAAGCAATATGCGTAAGAGGGGAAAAACATGAAAGTGATCGTATATTCGAAAGAAAATTGCTGTCTTTGTGATGAGGCGAAAGCGATTCTTCGAGAGTTACAAGTGGAATGGGAAGAAGTCGATATTTACAAAGACGAACAATTGCTTGAGCAGTATCATCTCATCATTCCGGTCATTGAAGTCGATGGAGAGATGATTGCATATGGCCGCATTCACAAAGATGTCATAAGAAAGCGATTACAACAAAAATGAAGCAGTTGAACAATGTTTCACTTCCTGTTACAATGAAGTTGTAGCAGGGGTGAATTTTTTTACACAAAGTGGGACACAATACGCCATGGTGGGACTTAAAACGTCCTACAAAAGAAAAAGAGAGTAAAGAAGGAAGAAAAGAGCATGCGACAATGGATTGATGTTCAACGAAAATTGTTGCCTGATCTTCTCGTGATTATGCAAAAGCGATATGAAATTTTGCAGCACATTCGGTTAATGCAGCCGATCGGACGACGAACGTTGTCGCTCAACTTAGGCATTAGCGAGCGCGTTTTACGTTCGGAAGTGCAGTTTTTAAAAGAGCAACATTTACTTGATATTACAGCTGCAGGCATGAGCATTACAGCTGAAGGAAATGATGTGCTCATACAGCTAGAAGATATGATGCGAGAAGTATTAGGGTTGAAAGAATTAGAAAGAAAAATAAAAAAGAAGCTTCCTGTCGAAGACGTCATTGTCGTTGCTGGTGATAGCGACCAGTCTCCTTGGGTGAAAAGAGAAATGGGAAGAGCTTGTGTCTCACGAATAAAACATTCGCTAAAAGGGAATGACATTGTTGCGGTGACGGGTGGAACAACCCTTGCTGCTGTTGCTGAAATGATGACACCCGACCTAAAATATCGCGATGTGTTATTCGTTCCAGCACGCGGTGGGCTTGGAGAAGATGTAACAAACCAAGCGAACACGATTTGTGCGCGCATGGCTGAAAAAGCGATGGGGCATTATCGTTTGTTGCATGTTCCTGACCAGCTAAGTGCTGAAACGTATCAATCGATTATTGAAGAACCTGCTATTCGAGAAGTACTAGAATTAATTAAATCATCAACGATCGTCATTCACGGAATTGGCGATGCGAAAACGATGGCGGAACGAAGAAAAACGCCGCCAGAAGAAATGAAAAAAATTGAACAAAACGAAGCGGTGGCGGAAGCGTTTGGATATTACTTTAATCAGCACGGAGACGTCGTGCATAAAGTAAATACAGTTGGCATTCAGCTCGAAGATGTACGCCACGTTCCTTGCGTGATCGCGGTTGCAGGAGGAGCTTCGAAAGCAAAAGCAATTCAAGCGTATATAAAACAGGCGAATCAGTGCATCTTAATTACAGATGAAGGTGCAGCAAAACAGTTAGTACGGGATGATTCATCCCTCTAAAATATATCCTTACAATTCCAAAGGAGGACAAAAACGATGGCAGTAAAAATTGGTATTAACGGTTTTGGTCGTATCGGCCGCAACGTATTTCGTGCAGCATTAAAAAATCCTGAAATTGAAGTAGTAGCAGTAAACGACTTAACAGATGCAAAAACGTTAGCACATCTTTTAAAATATGACTCTGTTCACGGCACATTAGATGCAGAAGTGTCTGTAAACGGAAATAACATCGTTGTAAACGGAAAAGAAATTATCGTAAAAGCAGAACGTGACCCAGCAAACTTAGGATGGGGCGATCTTGGTGTTGACATCGTTGTTGAATCAACAGGACGCTTCACAAAACGTGAAGATGCAGCGAAACATTTAGAAGCAGGTGCGAAAAAAGTAATCATTTCTGCACCAGCGACAAATGAAGACATTACAATCGTAATGGGCGTAAACCAAGACAAATATGACCCAGCAAACCATCATGTGATTTCAAACGCATCTTGTACAACAAACTGCTTAGCGCCATTTGCAAAAGTATTGCATGAAAAATTCGGTATTATCCGCGGAATGATGACAACTGTTCACGCATATACAAACGACCAACAAATTCTTGACTTACCACATAAAGACTTGCGTCGTGCGCGTGCAGCGGCGGAATCAATCATTCCAACATCAACAGGTGCAGCGAAAGCCGTAGCACTTGTATT
Organism: Anoxybacillus gonensis; assembly: GCF_001187595.1. Lineage (GTDB taxonomy): Bacteria > Bacillota > Bacilli > Bacillales > Anoxybacillaceae > Anoxybacillus > Anoxybacillus gonensis. The sequence continues at coordinate 2,457,175 of NZ_CP012152.1, read as the reverse complement.
GCCTGAATTAAAAGGAAAATTAAACGGTATGGCAATGCGCGTACCAACACCAAACGTTTCTGTTGTTGACCTTGTTGCTGAACTAGAAAAAGAAGTAACAGTTGAAGAAGTAAATGCAGCATTAAAAGCGGCAGCAGAAGGTGAATTAAAAGGTATTCTTGCTTACAGCGAAGAGCCACTTGTTTCTCGTGACTACAACGGCTCAACAGCTTCTTCAACAATCGATGCACTTTCAACAATGGTTATGGAAGGTCGCATGGTGAAAGTTCTTTCTTGGTACGATAACGAAACAGGATACTCTCACCGCGTTGTTGACCTTGCTGCATACATTGCGTCAAAAGGCTTATAATTTTTTGGATTGTTTGCCCAAAACGGTTTATAATAAATAGTTGGAAATACCGAGAAGGGGAGCGGGGATCATCCCCACTCCCTTTCTATGTACCACACGAATAAGGAGGCCTTTCCATGAACAAAAAAACAGTTCGTGACATTGATGTGAAAGGGAAACGTGTCTTTTGTCGCGTCGACTTTAACGTGCCAATGCAAAACGGTGTCGTTACTGACGATACGCGTATTCGCGCCGCGCTTCCAACCATTCAATATTTGATGGAGCAAGGAGCGAAAGTCATTTTAGCAAGCCATCTCGGCCGTCCGAAAGGGAAAGTTGTTGAAGAAATGCGTTTAAATGCTGTGGCAGAACGTTTGAGCGAACTGCTTGGTAAGCGCGTCGTAAAAACGGATGAAGCGTATGGCGATGCGGTGAAAGCTGCGATTGCACAAATGAATGAAGGCGATGTATTATTGCTTGAAAACGTTCGTTTCTATCCTGGTGAAGAGAAAAACGATCCAGAGTTAGCGAAAGCATTTGCAGAACTCGCTGACGTATACGTTAACGATGCGTTTGGTGCCGCTCACCGTGCACATGCATCAACGGAAGGGATCGCTCACCACTTACCTGCTGTGGCTGGCTTCTTAATGGAAAAAGAAATCGAAGTATTAGGAAAAGCATTGTCAAATCCAGACCGTCCGTTCACCGCAATTATCGGTGGTGCGAAAGTAAAAGATAAAATCGGCGTAATCGAAAACTTATTAGACAAAGTTGACAATTTAATTATTGGTGGCGGGTTAGCTTACACATTTGTCAAAGCGCTTGGCCACGAAATCGGAAAATCATTATTAGAGGAAGATAAAATCGAACTTGCAAAATCTTTTATGGAAAAGGCGAAAGAAAAAGGCGTGAACTTCTATATGCCTGTTGACGCAGTCGTTGCGGACGATTTTTCAAATGATGCAAACAAAAAAGTAGTGAACATCGATGAAATTCCAAGCGACTGGGAAGGACTTGATATCGGTCCGAAAACAAGTGAATTGTACCGCGACGTCATTTTAAAATCAAAACTTGTCATTTGGAACGGTCCGATGGGCGTATTCGAAATGGATGCGTTTGCGGAAGGGACAAAAGCAGTTGCTCAAGCGCTTGCTGATGCAGAAGGTACATATACGGTCATCGGTGGCGGCGATTCAGCAGCGGCAGTTGAGAAATTTGGACTTGCAGACAAAATGGATCACATTTCAACAGGTGGCGGTGCGTCGCTTGAATTTATGGAAGGAAAACAACTTCCAGGTGTCGTCGCGTTGAACGATAAGTAAGAAAGGGGTTAAAAGCGATGCGAAAGCCGATTATTGCAGGAAACTGGAAAATGCATAAAACGCTACAAGAAGCGCTTCAATTTATTGAAGAAGTGAAGCATGCCGTTCCTTCAAAAGAACAAGTCGATACGGTTGTATGTGCTCCAGCGCTCTTTTTAGCGCATTTAGTAGAAGCGGCAAAAGGAACGAATGTAAAAATTGGTGCGCAAAATATGCATTTTGAAGATCAAGGCGCATTTACAGGGGAGATTAGCCCTGTTGCATTAAAACATATCGGTGTAGAGTATGTCATCATCGGTCATTCAGAGCGCCGTGAAATGTTTGCAGAAACAGATGAAACAGTAAATAAAAAAGTGCTTGCGGCATTTAAACATGGACTTGTACCAATCGTTTGTTGCGGTGAGACGTTAGAAGAACGGGAAAGCAATCGTACAAACGAAGTGGTCGGCGCACAAGTTGAAAAAGCGCTTGCCGGTTTAACAGAAGAGCAAGTGAAACAAGTCGTTATTGCTTATGAACCAATTTGGGCGATTGGAACAGGAAAATCGTCTACAGCGGAAGATGCAAACAACGTATGCGGCTATATTCGTCAAGTGATTGCCAATGCATTTTCACAACAAGCTGCTGATGCGGTGCGCATTCAATACGGTGGTAGCGTGAAACCGGAAAATATCGGTGCATTTTTAGCAGAAGAGCATATTGACGGTGCACTCGTTGGCGGTGCAAGCTTACAACCACAATCGTTTTTACAACTCGTGGAGGCAGGAAAATGAGCAAAAAACCAGTAGCATTAATTATTTTAGACGGATTTGCTCTTCGTGAAGAAACGTTTGGTAACGCGGTTGCACAAGCGAAAAAGCCAAACTTTGATCGATATTGGAATGAATATCCACATGCGACGTTAACGGCGTGCGGTGAAGCGGTTGGACTTCCTGAAGGACAAATGGGGAACTCGGAAGTTGGCCATTTAAATATCGGGGCCGGTCGCATTGTGTACCAAAGCTTAACGCGCGTCAACATCGCCATTCGTGAAGGCGAATTTGAGCGCAACGAAACGTTTTTAGCAGCGATGGATCATGTGAAAAAGAATGGAACGAATTTGCACATTTTCGGACTTCTTTCAGACGGCGGCGTGCATAGCCATATTAATCATTTGTTCGCCCTCTTGAAGCTAGCAGCAAAAGAAGGCGTCAAACATGTGTATATTCACGGCTTTTTAGACGGACGCGACGTCGGTCCACAAACAGCGAAAACGTATATTCAACAGTTAAATGAACAAATTGCACAAATTGGTGTTGGCGAAATCGCTACGCTATCTGGTCGTTATTATTCCATGGACCGCGACAAACGTTGGGAGCGCGTAGAAAAAGCGTATCGCGCGATGGTGTATGGCGAAGGTCCATCATACCGTGATCCGCTTGCGTGCATCGATGATTCTTACGCAAATGGCATTTATGACGAATTCGTCTTGCCATCTGTTATCGTTCGTGAAGATGGATCACCAGTCGCGACGATTCAAGATAACGATGCGGTCATTTTTTACAACTTCCGTCCTGACCGTGCGATTCAAATTTCAAATACGTTTACGAACGATGATTTTCGTTCATTTGATCGCGGACCGAAACATCCGAAAAACTTGTTTTTCGTATGCTTAACACACTTTAGTGAAACAGTAAAAGGGTACGTGGCATTTAAGCCAACGAACCTTGATAATACGCTCGGTGAAGTATTATCACAAAACGGGTTAAAGCAATTGCGTATTGCAGAAACGGAAAAATATCCACATGTTACTTTCTTCATGAGCGGCGGTCGTGAAGAAAAGTTTCCTGGCGAAGAGCGCATTTTAATTGACTCGCCAAAAGTGGCAACATACGACTTAAAACCAGAAATGAGCGCATACGAAGTGACAGAAGCGCTATTAAAAGAAATTGAAGCGGACAAATTCGATGCGATCGTTTTAAACTACGCAAATCCTGATATGGTTGGCCACTCTGGGATGTTAGAACCGACAATTAAAGCAGTTGAAGCGGTCGACGAATGTTTAGGAAAAGTTGTTGATGCAATCATCGCTAAAGGCGGTATTGCGATCATTACGGCAGACCACGGAAATGCAGATGAAGTATTAAATCCAGATGGCAGCCCAAATACGGCGCACACGACAAATCCGGTGCCGGTCATCGTCACGAAAAAAGGCATTACGCTTCGCCAAGACGGTATTTTAGGCGACTTAGCGCCAACGATGCTCGATTTACTCGGCTTACAACAACCAAAAGAAATGACAGGAAAAACGTTAATTCAAAAATAAACTAAAGGAGAGATGAACGATGCCAACAATTATTGACATTTATGCTCGTGAAGTATTAGACTCTCGCGGCAATCCGACAGTAGAGGTAGAAGTATACACAGAATCTGGTGCATTTGGACGTGCCCTCGTTCCAAGCGGAGCATCAACAGGGGAATACGAAGCTGTTGAATTGCGCGATGGCGACAAAGGTCGTTACCTCGGTAAAGGTGTATTACAAGCGGTGAAAAACGTAAACGAAGTGATCGCGCCAGCGTTAATCGGTAGCTACGATGTAACAGAGCAAGTAGCGATTGACCGCGCATTAATTGCTTTAGATGGTACAGAAAATAAAGGAAAATTAGGTGCGAACGCCATCCTTGGCGTATCGATGGCTGTTGCGCGCGCAGCTGCTGATTACTTAGGTATTCCTTTATATCAATATTTAGGCGGCTTTAACGCAAAAACGTTGCCAGTGCCAATGATGAACATTTTAAATGGCGGTGCGCATGCAGATAACAACGTTGACATTCAAGAATTTATGATTATGCCAGTTGGCGCACCAAACTTCCGTGAAGCGCTTCGTATGGGTGCGGAAATTTTCCATAGCTTAAAATCGGTATTAAAAGCAAAAGGTTACAATACAGCGGTTGGTGATGAAGGTGGATTCGCACCAAACTTAAAATCAAACGAAGAAGCGCTTGAAACAATTATTGAAGCGATCGAAAAAGCAGGATACAAACCAGGCACAGAAGTCATGCTTGCGATGGACGTTGCTTCTTCTGAACTTTACAACAAAGAAACAGGCAAATACCATTTAGAAGGCGAAGGCGTTGTAAAAACGTCTGAAGAAATGGTTGCTTGGTATGAAGAGCTTGTTAACAAATATCCGATCATCTCGATCGAAGACGGCTTAGATGAAAACGACTGGGCTGGTCATAAGTTATTAACAGAGCGCCTTGGCAAAAAAGTACAACTTGTTGGTGACGACTTATTCGTAACAAATACGAAAAAATTAGCGCAAGGTATTGAACAAGGTGTAGGGAACTCGATCTTAATTAAAGTGAACCAAATCGGTACGTTAACAGAAACGTTTGAAGCGATTGAAATGGCAAAACGCGCAGGCTATACAGCGGTTATTTCTCACCGTTCTGGTGAAACAGAAGATAGCACCATCGCTGACATCGCGGTCGCAACAAACGCGGGTCAAATTAAAACAGGTGCCCCTTCACGCACAGACCGCGTGGCGAAATACAACCAATTGCTTCGCATTGAAGACCAATTAGGCGAAACAGCGGTATACGATGGAGTAAAAACGTTCTACAACTTGAAGAAGTAAAAACGCAAACAAGGATGCCTCACGTGGGCATCCTTTTGTTTATTATGTCAAATTTAAAAGAAGTATGTCGAAGAAAACATATTGACAAATAAAAATAAGCCCTAATATAATCGGTTTGTAAAAAAATGTATTAGGGGTGTGAGATAGTCAAAATGAGGAGGAAAATATGTAGCTTGATTTTGACTGGATTTTTTTGTTTTTTAGTTGTTTTTATGATGTATGTCGATTCAGTAAATGCAATGACTAATCGCTCGACTATTCTGCTAAAAGAAGAATCCTCCGATATGTATTCAATAACTATACCAATTACTCAAAAATCACAAATTACTCAACAGGATGTACATTCTTATGGGATAAAAGGATTTCTAGTTAAACAAGCAATTAAAATTATTAAAATTGCCACTGATAAAGGAGGAGACGTTTTAAACTATATACTCAAGTGGCTTGATAAAGACACAGCAAAATACTTTGAGAATAATAAAGACAAAGTAGTGAAATCACTAGATGATCTCGAAAATTGGGTTGATGATGCGAGTGATTTGGCTCAAATCACAATTAAAAATAAGTTAAACTCTTTATTAATGGTAGCAGGGGTACCTGGTACATATTCGTTACCTATCGCTGATGCTATTGCAAGAACGATTACTTGGTTAGTTCTTTAATTTTTATGTTTCATCAAAATGACATGGGGAGATAAAAATGAGAAAAATTTATGAATACTTATCAATCGAAGAAAAAAAGGAAGCAGTTAGAAGACTAAAACAAGATTTAATAAAATTAGAACAGGAGATATCCAAAAATAAGAGTTCTTTTTCAAGTTTTATATGTGAAGTACTGTACAGTACACGTGATAAATGGAAGTTGGAGATTGAGGAACTAGAGCGTGAAATAAGAAATAAAATGTAAGCTGGACACAGGAGTTACTTTTGCTATATTTATGGATAAAAAAGGAAGAAATGACCGCGTGGAAAAATACAACCAATTGCTTCGCATTGAAGACCAATTAGGCGAAACAGCGGTATACGAAGGAATGAAAACATTCTACAACTTGAAGAAGTAAGTGTATAAACAAGGATGCCTCACGTAGGCATCCTTGTTGCTCGTTGTACAAATGAATGTTGTTATGTTAAAATAAAACTATTGTGATTGATGTGCGTCGTTGGAGGTGTAAAGTATGCATACGTTTCTTGTTACGTTGCTTGTTATTGTTTCGATCGGAATGATTGCGGTTGTTTTATTGCAATCCGGTCGAAGCGCAGGGCTTTCGGGTGCGATTACAGGCGGGGCTGAACAATTGTTCGGCAAACAGAAAGCACGCGGGATTGATGCGGTGTTGCACCGTGTGACTGTTGTTCTTGCCGTGTTGTTTTTCGTATTAACAGTAGCTGTCACTTATTTTGAACTGTAACAGCGGTCCAGCGATGCGGATCGCTTTTTTCATGGAGAAGGGAGGAATTGTTGTGAAGCTAGTTGCACCACAACCGTTTACGTTTGAAGCAGGTGAACGGGCAGTATTGTTATTGCACGGATTTACAGGAAACTCTGCCGACGTGCGCATGCTCGGTCGTTTTTTACAAGCGAAAGGATATACGTGTCATGCCCCAATTTACAAAGGACATGGTGTGCCGCCAGAAGAGCTCGTTCATACCGGTCCAGAAGATTGGTGGCAAGATGTGATGAACGCTTATGAATATTTAAAACAAACCCATGAAAAAATCGCTGTCGTTGGATTGTCACTTGGCGGTGTGTTTTCGTTAAAACTTGGCTATACTGTTCCTGTCGTGGGCATCGTGCCGATGTGCGCCCCGATGTATATTAAAAGCGAGCAGACGATGTATGAAGGAGTTTTAGCGTACGCCCGCGAATATAAAAAGCGGGAAGGAAAAAGCGAGGAGCAAATCGAGCAAGAAATGACCGAGTTTGCGAAAACGCCGATGAAAACGCTGAAAGCACTACAACAACTGATCGCCGATGTGCGCGATCATCTTGATTATATTTATGCCCCTGTTTTTGTCGTGCAAGCGCGTCATGATGACATGATTAACCCAGATAGTGCAAATATTATTTATAACGGCGTCGAATCTCCCGTAAAACAAATCAAATGGTATGAGGAGTCAGGACACGTCATTACGCTTGATAAAGAAAAAGAACAGCTTCACGAAGACATTTATACATTTTTAGAATCATTAGATTGGTAATCCTCGAAAGGAGGAAGTAAATGAAGGAAAAATTATTAGCATTTATGCGCGATGAAGCGTATAAACCGCTTACGGTTCAAGAATTAGAAGAAGCGTTTCATATTACAGACGCCGCGGAGTTTAAAGAGCTTGTTAAAACACTTGTGGCGTTAGAAGAAGAAGGGTTGATCGTTCGAACAAGAAGCAATCGCTACGGGCTACCTGAAAAAATGAACTTAATTCGTGGGAAAGTGACAGGTCATGCGAAAGGATTTGCGTTTGTCGTTCCAGAAGATCCAACGCTTGACGATATTTTTATTCCACCATCAGAGCTGAAAAATGCGATGCACGGTGATACCGTTCTCGTGCGTGTAAACGGACAAGCAACGGGGGCGCGTCAAGAAGGAACGATTGTCCGCATTATTGAGCGTGGCATTACAGAAGTTGTCGGCACGTATACAGAAAGTAAAAACTTCGGCTTTGTCATTCCAGACGATAAAAAGATTGTGAACGATATTTTTATTCCGAAACATGCCGCAAACGGCGCAGTGGAGGGGCATAAAGTTGTCGTCCGCCTCACGACGTATCCGGAAGGACGCATAAGCGCAGAAGGAGAAGTTATTAAAATTTTAGGACATAAAAACGATCCTGGGGTCGATATTTTATCCATTATTCATAAACATGGATTGCCGCTTCAATTCCCTGAAGACGTCCTTGAACATGCGAACAGCATTCCTGATACGATTTCTGAAGAGGAGATAAAAGATCGCCGTGACTTGCGCAATGAGATGATTGTCACGATCGACGGGGAAGATGCAAAAGACTTAGACGATGCCGTGACGGTGACGAAATTAGAAAACGGAAACTACAAACTCGGCGTTCATATTGCGGATGTAAGCCATTACGTCACCGAAGGATCACCGATTGACCGTGAAGCATACGAGCGTGGAACGAGCGTTTATTTAGTAGATCGCGTCATTCCGATGATTCCGCATCGACTGTCAAACGGTATTTGTTCATTAAATCCGAAAGTCGATCGGTTAACGTTATCGTGCGAGATGGAAATTAACGATCGTGGCGAAGTCGTTCAACATGAAATTTTCCAAAGTGTCATTCGCACGACAGAGAGAATGACGTATTCCGATGTGAACCGCATTCTCGTTGATAAAGACGAGGCGCTTCGAGAAAAGTATGCTCCGCTTGTGCCGATGTTTGAGTTAATGGCAGAGTTAGCCGATATTTTACGAAACAAGCGCATGAAACGCGGTGCCATTGATTTTGACTTTAAAGAAGCGAAAGTGCTCGTCGATGAAAACGGCAAGCCGTATGACGTCGTGTTGCGTGAGCGTTCTGTTGCGGAGCGATTAATCGAGGAATTTATGCTTGCGGCAAATGAAACGATTGCTGAACATTTTCATTGGATGAACGTGCCGTTTATTTACCGTGTACATGAAGATCCGAAGCCTGAAAAATTGCAGCGCTTTTTAGAGTTTATTACGAATTTCGGCTATATTGTCAAAGGAACAGGAAACCAAATTCATCCTCGTGCCTTACAAGAAGTGTTAGAAGCGGTGCGTGGCGAGCCGGAAGAAATGGTCGTGTCGACCGTTATGCTTCGCTCGATGAAGCAAGCGCGCTATGACGCCGAAAGCCTCGGGCACTACGGACTATCAACGGAATTTTATACGCATTTTACGTCGCCGATTCGTCGCTACCCAGACTTAATCGTCCATCGTCTTATTCGCACATATTTAATTCATGGGCAAATCGACGAGCAAACGCAGCAAAAATGGGCGGAGAAGCTTCCGGAAATTGCGGAACATACGTCGAATATGGAGCGCCGTGCCGTCGAAGCAGAGCGTGAGACAGATGACTTGAAGAAAACCGAGTTTATGGAAGATAAAATCGGCATGGAGTTTGACGGCATTATTAGTTCCGTCACGAATTTTGGTTTGTTTGTCGAACTGCCGAATACAGTCGAAGGACTTGTGCACGTCAGCTATTTAACAGATGATTATTATCATTACGACGAGCAACATTATGCGATGATTGGTGAGCGAACGGGGAAAGTATATCGCATTGGCGATCAAATTACGGTGCGCGTCATTCATGTGAATAAAGAGGAGCGCATCGTCGACTTTGAAATTGTCGGCATGAAAGGTCGGAAAAACAAACAACCAAAAGCATCTCCTGTTGTCATTGAAGGAAAACGGAGAAAGAAAAAAGAAGAAGAGCCATGGCCAACGAAAAAAACGAAGAAAAAGAAAAAGTTTTATGAAGATATACCAAACATGAAAAAGAAGAAAAAGAAAAAACGATAAGAAAAGCCTCGTCAGTAGAGGCTTTTCCTTTCTTATCATTTTTGTTAAAATATTCGTTGTCTGAAGGGAGGGAAACAAATGCCAAAAGGGGAAGGAAAGCTCATTGCTCAAAATAAAAAAGCGCATCACGATTATTTTATCGAAGAAACGTACGAAGCAGGACTTGTGTTGCAAGGAACGGAAATTAAATCGATTCGCGCTGGAAAAGTGAATTTAAAAGATTCATTCGCAAAAGTGGAAAAAGGCGAAGTGTTTTTGCATAATATGCATATTAGTCCGTACGAACAAGGCAATCGCTACAATCACGATCCGTTGCGGACGCGCAAATTATTGCTTCACCGTCGCGAAATTAATAAGCTTATCGGTTATACGAAAGAGCAAGGCTATACGCTTGTGCCGTTAAAACTATACATTAAAGATGGCTTTGCGAAATTGTTGTTAGGGGTCGGAAAAGGAAAGAAAAAATACGACAAACGGGAAGATATGAAAAAGAAAGAAGCGCAACGCGAAGTAGAACGTGCATTTCGTGAACGTCAGAAATAATCCAAGAAGTTACAATTGCAAATGATCGGGAATGTGCTATAATAAATGATGTCAGCCAGTTATAAAAGCTTAAGCTTCCTTCGTACGTTTCTCTTATACGGGGACGTTACGGATTCGACAGGGGTAGATCGAGCTTAAGCTGCGAGCCGAGGGGATCGTCCTCGTAAAAACGTCACTTAAAGATAACTGGCAAAGAAAACTACGCTTTAGCTGCTTAATTTATGCGGCTAGCTCCTACCGCCATCGCCCATGTGGCGGCCTAGGGGTTCATAACAAGTGGGCTACGCCTAAGTCCGCCGTCTGAGGACGAGGGAAGAGATCAATCAGACTAGCTGCTCGGATGCCTGTCGGTAGGCGGAAGAAGCGGCGAAAGCGAAATATACCGACTACGCTCGTAGACGCTTAAGTGGCGATATCTCTGGACGTGGGTTCGACTCCCACCGTCTCCATACTTAGTAAAGAGGAAAACGACTGCGTTGGCGGTCGTTTTTTATTTTGGATACGTTTCTATCGTTTATAACTTTTATATGCGAAAAACTAATTGACAAAGATTATCAATATCGATTATCATATTATTCGTAAATGATAATGATAATCATTAGAAAGGAGAAAGGGAAATGAGGAAATTATTTTCTTATGTCCTATCTTTATGTTTGCTTGTCGGGTTGTTTGCTTTCAACGGTGGGACGGCTGAAGCCGCGACCGGGCTAACCATTAAAGATTTAGCCGGGCGAACAGTGACGTTTGATCGTACACCAAAACGTGTTGTTGTACTAAGTCCGGGGGACTTACATACGCTTCAAGCGCTCGGTGTACAAGTCGTAGGGCGACCGACTTCTGCTACACCTGTGGATGCAAGTTTACAATCTGTTCCGCAAGTAGGAAACATTCATCAACCAAACTTCGAAAAAATCGTTAGTTTACAGCCGGATGTAGTGATTGCAGGGACATCTTTTTTAGGGCATATTCAAAAAGCGCAATCATTGGGATTGAAAGTCGTTATCACTTCTGGGAGTTCTGTGAATGATATTAAATCGTCCATAACATTACTAGGAAAATTGTTTAACAAAGCACAGAAAGCGAAAGTGTTAGTTGGAAAGATTGATAGCAAAGTAAAAAAATATAGTAAAACGAAAACGAAAGTACGTGCGGTTATTTTATTCGGTTCAGGGGCTAGTTCGCTTGTCGCCTTACCGACATCATTTTCCGGTGATGTATTAGCGAAAGCTGGTGGAGAAAATATTGCAGCAAGCTTTTCGCAACTGAAAGACTATCCCGGATACGCTAATTTAAGTACGGAACGCATTATCGCGAGCAATCCAGATGTGATTTTCATCATTACACATGCGAACCATGCTGAAACAAAAAAAGCAATGATTAAGTTAATGTCAACAAGTTCATGGCGTAACTTGAAAGCGGTGAAAAATAAAAACGTCATCTTTTTACCAAGTGAACTGTTTGCTGCGAGCCCTGGAGTGAAAATCACAAACGCATTAGATCATATGAATAAAGAGTTATTAAAAGTGCGAGCGAAAATGAAAAAGTAATAGATGAGGGATCACATGATGGAAACATCTCTTAGTGAAATACAGAAAAGAAAGCATCCTTATGCGCAAAGAAGAATATGGACGTTCGTTTTTCTTCTCATCTCCATTGTATTCGTATGTTTATATTCGATCATCACAGGAAGTGTGAAGTTGCAATTGCATGAAGTTTGGGAAGGGCTTACGGGAGAAAAAGATTCGATGTTTTATACGATCGTATGGGACTTACGGTTGCCTAGAACGATCGTTGGCTTAATTGTAGGCATGTGTTTATCTATTTCTGGAACGATTATGCAAGGGGTAATGAAAAATCCGCTTGCTGACCCTGGCATTATCGGTGTATCGTCAGGGGCGGCATTAATGGCGGTCATTATTACAATTGTACTGCCGCAATATATCATTTTGTTGCCGTTTGCAGCGTTTATCGGAGGATTTGTCACAGCGATGCTTATTTACGCTTTAGCATGGCAAGGTGGTTCATCCATTGCAAGAATTATTTTAGTCGGTGTTGCCATTAACGCCATTATTGGTGCGACGATGAGTGCGATTATGTTGTTGTATAGCGATCGCGTGCAAGCGGTTCTTCCTTGGATGGCAGGCGTCATTTCAGGGGCGACGATGGAGCAGGCAAAGTTGTTAGCGCTTTATAGCATCCCAGGATTGATTTTGTCGCTTCTTGCTATTCGGCACATTCGCATTCTCCATTTGGGAGATGAAATGGCGAAACTGTTAGGACATCATGTCGAACGTTCCCGTTTCTTTTTAATTGTCATTAGTACGTTTCTAACAGGTATTGCGGTCAGTGTTTCTGGATTAATTGGTTTCATAGGTCTTGTCGTTCCACACATGATTCGACTTATTGTTGGAAGCGATGATCGTTTTGTATTGCCGTTATCAGCATTAGGGGGCGGGGCGTTTCTTGTGTTTGCTGATACGATTGCGCGCAGTTGGTTTGATCCAATTGAATTGCCGGTTGGGTTATTGCTTTCATTTTTAGGTGGACCGTTTTTCTTATATATTCTCCATAAAAGGGGGAATGTGCGTGCTTTCGGCTAAACATATCACATATCAACATTCGGATCATTTTTGTATTGAAGATATTCATATTGACATTCAAAAAGGAGAAATTGTCAGCCTGATCGGACCAAACGGTTCAGGAAAATCGACGCTTCTTCGTCTCCTTTCTCATGTATTAAAGCCAATTGGTGGGACCGTTTTGTTGGACGGAAGTGAAATTCATACGTTAAGTCGTAAGGCGATCGCTAAAAAAATGGCGATGTTGCCCCAAACGAACAATCATCAATTAGATATGACGGTTCGAGAACTTGTTGAGTTTGGTAGAAACCCTCATAAAGGTTGGTTTCAATCGTTAAATGAAGAAGATGAAAAAGTGATTCGTTGGGCATTAGAAATGACAAATTTGCAATCGTATGAATATCGATTTTTACACTCTTTGTCTGGTGGGGAGCGTCAACGTGCATGGATTGCGATGGCGTTGGCACAACGGCCTGAAGTGTTATTGCTTGATGAACCGACAACATATTTAGATATTTCCCATCAATTAGAAGTGATGGAACTCATTCAAATGTTGAATCACCAATTAGGGATGACAGTCGTTATGGTTTTACATGACATTAATCAAGCGGCACAATACAGCAATCGAATGATTGTGATGAAAGACGGGAAGATTCAATATGATGATCGCACACAATGTGTGATTTGCAAACAAATGTTTCAAGATATATTCGGTATTGATGTCGACATCCGTTATGAAGGGGATAAACCATTTTTCATTCCTATCCGAAAAACGTGTCACATTCCATGTTTAACGTAGAAAAGGTGAGAAAACATTGGAAGAGAAAAAAAGAGAGCGCTATGTGCAGTTTGTGAAACAATGTAAAACCATGATGATCAGTACAATAGATGAACGTGGTGAGCCGTTTATTAGTTATGCCCCCTTTGTGATAGACGAAAGTCATTTTTACATTTTTATTAGCCGAACGGCTGAACATTTTCAATATATTGAACGTAATGAGCGAGTTTCGGTATTGTTGATTGCCGATGAAGCAACATCAACCAATTTGTTTGCACGAGAGCGCGTTCGATTTACATGCAAACGAACGCACATTGGCAACAACGGAAATGATCATATTTTTGCTAAGTTTGAGGACATTCACGGCAAACCGATGATTCGTTTATTGCGAAGTATTGATTTTTCGCTTTTTCAACTTACCCCGATGGAGGGACGTTACGTTGTAGGTTTTGGGCAAGCGTTTGATGTCGATTTAAACGGTGAACGATTTACGCATGTAATTGTTAATAAAAATGAGGAAGGGAGACTTGAGGGGCAATGAGTACGAAAAAATTTATAAATATGACGGTCATCGGTTTTATCTTGTTCAGTTTGCTTCTTTCTTTTCAACCAATTATTTCAGAAGCGAAAACGAATGTGGCTACCATCGTCAATGAAGCGAAGGCCCAAATGAAAAAAGCCCATACAACGTATACAGCGTATGTTCAAAAAACAGGGAGCATCCCGCCACATGCGACCGTTTTAGCTGAGTATAAAAAGGCCCATCAGTTATATGTACAAGCGAAACAAGCTATTCAAAAGTCTGCTGGGAAAGAGAAAAAGAAATATGTTAGCGACTTAGATGGTGTATATAAAACGTATATGGCTAAACGAGTCATTCCGTATTTGAATGCTTCTGTTGTATTTGAAGGATCTAAAAAGATGAGAACGGCTTTGGAGCAAGCAATTGTTGATGAAGATATGGATGCGTTGCAAGTAGCGCATAAACAGTTGCAAGTATACGTGCAAAATCGTCAACTTCGTGTATATAACAGTGTATCCGAAGCGAATGTTCGAAAACTACTTTTAGGAGAATTTTCGAAAAGTAAGGCGCTCTATGATAAATATGCAAATGATGTGAAAGTGTATGAGCAACTATTAAAAGCGAATGAATACCTCGAAGATGGGAAGTTCGCTGAAGCGAAAAAAGTGCTTGATGCAGTCAATGCATTATTATCAAACCTATCGGATACGTTTCGGGCAGATTTGACAAATGAATATCACAACTTATCCGAAGTGTATAACGATTTAATTACACCTCCTGTAGCCGAGCTAGATTATGTAGAAGCAACGAACGGTGCGCTTACGTTATATTTTGATATCCCTGTTTCTTCATTAAGCGCAGCAAATATGAAAATAACGGTCGCGATTAATAAAGGGGAGGAGCAAGTTGTCCAACCGGCAACGATTACGCTAAGTGAAGACCGAACAGTAGCTACGATTGTAGTTCCAACGATCTCGGAAAAAGATGAAGAGCAGTCTGTTGTATATGCAGTTGAGTATGCAGGGAAAAAAGTAACTGCTGATCCTTTCGCGGTTTTAAACAAATAAAAGGGAGAGATGATACATGTACGTTGTTACAAATGCGATTCGTGTAAAAAAAGGATATGCTTCACAACTTGTTGAGCGATTTAAAGAAAGAAAAGGGATCGAACAATCACCTGGGTTTATTCGTTTAGAATTGCATGTGACACAAGGGCTTGAAGATTATGATGAGGTACGTGTATGCACTACGTGGGAGAACAAAAAATCGTTTGAAGCTTGGACGCAAAGTGAGGCATTTCGTAAAGCGCATGAGCAAAAAGCAAAAGATCGTCCTGACTATGTGCTTGGAAACCAAATGTTTTCATATGAAGTTGCCCTTTCTTTTCAAGCATAGAAAAAAGCTAGGGAGCTAGTGCTCCTTAGCTTTGTTTAATAGTACCATCCGCCGCCATATGGGTAAAACGGATATGGACGTGGTGGGTAGTAATATGGGCGTGGTGGATAAAACGGATAAGGTGTTAATGCACTGCCAAGCAATCCACCTAAAAAGCCCCCGAAAAACGGTGCACCAAAAAAGCCGAAAAACGGTCTGCGACCATACATTGAGCATTCCCTCCCTATACATTCTTCATTACATTGATAATGTATGCAGGGCATTTGTCCAATGGTTGGGCGTATAATAAAAACCGACTGCATAAGCAGCCGGTCTTTTGTTATTGCATCATATTGTTGTATGGGAATTGGCTCGCGTATCCTTGAAATTGTTGATATGATTGTTGTAATTTTTGTTGATCTGCTTGTTCAAGCGCATACCAACCTTTTTTAAACATTAAGTTGTACAATTCACGTTGGCAATTTTGTGTTTCGGTGAACATATGCAAAATTTCATCATACAAATGTTGATGGCTTGCTTCGTTTAAAAATGTACAATAACTATCCGTCATATATTTTTCAGTTGATAACATATCATTAATAAAATCGCGATCGTTCATTTGGGGTGTTTTCGGAATTTGTGTTTCAGTATTTTGCACTTTCATGTCGTCATGTCCTCCTTATTGCATGTGTGCTGATGGCTGTAATTGATGTAACAGTTGTTGATAATGGCGTTGATGCATCTGTCCGACACGCTCAATCGCCTGTTTAATTTCTTGATCTTGGCATTGAGAAGCAAAAAAATGAGCTTTTTTCATCGCAAGTAAATTCCATGATAAGGCATCTGTCAAATAAAGGGCGTCTTTTGTTGAAATCATTTCAGGTGGTTGAGCCATCATCGCATGTTGTTGTGTATTCATTTGTTGTTGCATGATCATCCCTCCATGTAAAATCATGTTCGACTGTATATTGCCCACGTGCCGTATAGTTATACGTGTGTAGACAAAAAATATGACTATTCGACAAAAACATATTCAAGTGATTGAAAACGTGTTACAATACGGGTGGATGCGCTTGCAAAGGGGGTAAACAACAATGGAACAATTGATGCGCGACTTTTTCTTATTTTTGTCAAAAAACAAAACGTTAACAAAATTGGCGAAGCGGTACGGTCTTCGTTTCGGTGCGTCGCGTTTTGTAGCGGGGGAAACGATTGAACGTGCAGTAGACGTGATTAAAGAACTCAATCGTAAAGGACTAGCGGTCACCATCGACTACTTAGGGGAATTTGTTGATAATGAACAAGAAGCAAATGAAATGGCGAACCATTCGATTGAGGCAATTCGTGCGATTGGTGAAAATAAATTAAATTCACAACTATCGCTAAAAATGACATCGATGGGATTGGACATTTCCGATGAGCTTGTGATGAAAAATATGCGTCGCATTTTAGATGAAGCAAAAGCCCACGGGGTATTTGTGACAATTGATATGGAAGACTATTCTCGTTGCCAAAAAACGATCGATATTTTTAAGCAGTTGAAAAAAGAGTATGACAATGTCGGAACGGTATTGCAAGCATATTTGTATCGCACAGAAAAAGATATTGAAGATTTAAATGCGTATCATCCAAACTTGCGCCTTGTGAAAGGGGCGTATAAAGAGTCACCAGAAGTAGCTTTTCCAGATAAAAAAGATGTAGATGAAAACTTTAAAAAGATTATTAAAATGCATTTATTAAATGGCAACTACACAGCTGTTGCCACACACGATGATGCGATTATCGAATACACGAAACAGCTTGTGAAAGAACATAACATTCCAAATGATCAATTTGAATTTCAAATGTTATACGGCATTCGCCCGGAGCGCCAAGAACAATTAGTGCGCGAAGGATATACGATGCGCGTCTACGTTCCATACGGAACCGATTGGTATGGCTACTTTATGCGTCGTTTAGCGGAACGCCCAGCCAATGTGGCATTTGTGTTAAAAGGTATATTAAAGAAATAAAGGTGGGCGCATCCCACCTTTATTCATTCCCCATATTTTCTTTTCCATATTGTTGATTTTGGCTCGTCTTTTTTCCGCCACCATCACGTTCTACCGTTGGTCCTGCATTTCCTTTTACGCTTGCAGCACTTACCCCTGCTTTCGATGGGTGTTTTTTCATTTTCATCGTTATTCACCTCCTCTCGTATCATGTCCTAAATCGTTGACAAAATTCGCTACATTTATTTGTTGCGAAAATTTAAAATATAATTTATATTTAAGATAAAGGAAAAATGAATGACCATTCATTCAATTGGGATAAGGGGGAAGGAGAATGCGAATTAAAAAAGCAGCTGTTCTCGGTTCCGGTGTCATGGGATCGGGGATTGCGGCGCATTTAGCGAACGTCGGCATTCCGACATTGTTGTTAGATATCGTACCGAAAGAGTTGACAGCGGAAGAACAAGCGAAAGGGTGGACGCTTGAGCATAAACAAGTACGCAATCGCATTGTCAATCAAGCGGTTGAACGTTTGTTGAAACAAAAGCCAGCTCCGCTCATGTCGAAAGAAAATGTAGCGCTTATTGAAGTCGGTAACTTTGAAGACGATTTTCGCCGCTTAGCAGAATGTGACTGGATTATTGAAGTCGTTGTTGAGCGGCTTGATGTGAAAAAAAGTGTGTTTGAAAAAGTGGATGAAGTAAGAAAACAAGGAAGTATCGTTAGCTCGAACACATCTGGCATTTCCATTGAAGCAATGGCGGAAGGACGCTCGGATGATTTTAAAAAGCACTTTTTAGGCACGCACTTCTTTAATCCGCCACGTTATTTAAAATTGCTAGAAGTCATTCCGACAAAACATACCGATCCATCCGTTGTTGCGTTTATGAAACAATTTGGTGAGAACGTGCTCGGAAAAGGAGTCGTTCTTGCGAAAGATACGCCAAACTTTATTGCTAATCGTATCGGAACGTACGGCTTGCTTGTAACCGTGCGCGAAATGATGAAAGGTGGCTATAGCGTAGGCGAAGTCGATTCTGTGACAGGTCCTTTAATTGGCCGCCCAAAAAGCGCCACGTTCCGCACGCTTGATGTCGTTGGATTAGATACGTTTATTCATGTGGCGAACAATGTGTTTGAAAAAGTAGAAGGTGAAGAAAAAGAAGTATTTACTGTTCCATCTTTTATGAAAACAATGGTTGAAAAAGGATGGCTCGGCAGTAAATCTGGTCAAGGATTTTTCTATAAGAAAGGAAAAGACATTTTTGAATTAAATTACGAAACGCTTGAGTATGAACCGACGAAGAAATTAAAGGCACCGTCTGTTGAAATGAGCAAACAAGCAAAAGGAACAGCGAATAAATTGAAAGCGCTTGTATATGCGAACGATCGGGCAGGGCAATTGCTTTGGAACATTTTAAGTCCAACGTTATTATATTCGGCTGAGCTGCTTGGAGAAATCGCAGATGACATCGTAGCGATTGACCGTGCGATGAAATGGGGTTTTGGCTGGGAGCTCGGTCCTTTCGAAACGTGGGATGCGATCGGTGTGAAGCAGTCTGTTGAAAAAATGAAAGCGGAAGGTCGCCAAGTTCCATCATGGGTAGAACAGATGTTGGAAAACGGGCATGAAACGTTTTATAAACACGAACATGGCCGAGTATCGTACTACGATCGTGGGCAATACAAACCGGTTGAAGAAAACGAAAAAGTCATCCATATTCAACGCTTAAAAGAACAAAAAGGGGTGATTAAGAAAAATAGTGGTGCAAGCTTGATCGACCTCGGTGACGATGTGGCGTTACTTGAGTTTCATTCACCAAACAATGCGATCGGTTTTGATATTGTTCAAATGATTAACTATGCGTTAGAAGAAGTTGACCGCAACTATAAAGGACTTGTCATCGGAAACCAAGGGAAAAATTTCTGCGTCGGTGCGAACCTTGCGATGATTTTAATGGAAGCGCAAGATGACAACTATTTTGAAATCGAAATGGTCGTTCGTCAATTCCAACAAGCGATGATGAATATTAAATATAGCGCAAAACCGGTTGTCGTTGCCCCATTTGCGATGACGCTTGGCGGTGGAACGGAAATTTGCTTGCCAGCTTCACGCATTCAAGCATCGGCCGAAACGTATATGGGACTTGTCGAAGTCGGCGTTGGTCTCATTCCTGGTGGCGGTGGAAATAAAGAGCTGTATATTAAACATTTGAGCGGCATGCCGAACGGTGTGGAATTTGATCTACAAAAAGTTGCAAATAAAGTGTTTGAAACAATTGCGATGGCGAAAGTATCAACGTCTGCCGCGGAAGCGCGTGAATTGAATTTCTTAAACGGGCAAGATGGCATTTCAATCAATGGCGATCATCTCATTCATGACGCAAAACAAGCGGTGTTAGCGTTATATGAGAGCGGATACAAGCCACCGGTGCGTAAAAAAATTCCGGTTGTCGGAGAAACAGGCTATGCGACGTTGTTGCTCGGTGCGCAAGGAATGTATCATTCCGGTTACATTTCGGAGCATGATTTAAAAATCGCGAAAAAACTTGCTTACGTCATTGCTGGTGGAAGCGTACCGTACGGAACAGAAGTGGACGAACAATATTTGCTTGATTTAGAGCGGGAAGCATTTTTAAGCCTTGTCGGCGAGCCGAAAACACAAGCGCGCATGCAACATATGCTTGTGAAAGGAAAACCGTTAAGAAACTAAGGGGGGATTGACGTGAAAGAAGCGGTCATCGTTGCCGGAGCGCGTACGCCTGTCGGCAAAGCGAAAAAAGGGACGTTAGCTAACGTCCGACCAGATGATTTAGGGGCGATCGTTGTCAAAGAAACGTTGAAACGAGCAGGGAACTACGAAGGAAATATTGATGATCTGATTATCGGATGTGCCATGCCAGAAGCGGAACAAGGACTAAATATGGCGCGCAACATTGGTGCGCTTGCTGGTTTGCCATACACGGTGCCAGCGATCACGATTAACCGTTATTGTTCATCAGGACTACAAGCCATTGCTTATGCGGCTGAAAAAATTATGCTTGGACACGCGGATACAATTATTGCTGGCGGCGTGGAGTCGATGAGCATGGTGCCGATGATGGGGCATGTCGTACGTCCGAACGTGAAGCTCGCAGAAAGTGCGCCAGAGTACTACATGTCGATGGGGCATACGGCTGAGCAAGTGGCGATGAAGTACGGTGTGACGCGGGAAGAACAAGATGCATTCGCGGTTCGTAGCCATCAAAGAGCAGCAAAAGCGATTGCAGAAGGAAAATTTGTCGATGAAATTGTACCAGTTGATGTGACTGTCCGTCATATTGAAAATAATAAATTAGTAGAAAAAAAGGTGACGTTCAGTCAAGATGAAGGGGTTCGCCCAGACACAAATATGGAGACGCTTGCGAAGTTGCGTCCTGCGTTTTCGGTAAACGGAACAGTAACAGCTGGAAACGCTTCACAAACGAGTGACGGAGCAGCTGCGGTGATGGTCATGGATCACGAAAAAGCGAAAGCGCTCGGTTTACAACCACTTGGTAAGTTCCGTTCGTTTGCAGTGGCAGGTGTTCCACCAGAAGTGATGGGCATCGGTCCGATTGCAGCGATTCCAAAAGCACTTGAGCTTGCGGGACTTGAGCTTTCTGATATCGGTTTAATTGAATTAAATGAAGCGTTCGCATCGCAAGCGATTCAAGTCATTCGTGAACTCGGATTAGATGAAGAAAAGGTGAACGTGAACGGAGGAGCGATTGCTCTCGGTCATCCGCTCGGTTGCACAGGAGCGAAGTTAACGTTGACGCTTTTACATGAAATGCGTCGTCGCAATGAGCAATTTGGTATTGTCACAATGTGTATTGGCGGCGGTATGGGTGCTGCGGGTGTATTTGAATTATTATAAGAGGGGGAATAAAGAATGGAAAAGGCATTACAAATCGCGCAAGGTGGTAGCTTTTTAATTGAAGATATATCGCCAACTCAAGTGTTTACACCGGAAGATTTTACAGATGAGCAAAAAATGATTGCGAAAACGACAGAAGAATTTGTCGTTAATGAAGTGTTGCCACAACTTGAGCATTTAGAAAATCATGAGTTTGATCGTTCAGTTGCTCTTTTAAAACAAGCAGGCGAACTCGGATTACTTGGCGCAGACGTGCCAGAAGAATACGGTGGCTTGAGCTTAGATAAAATTAGCTCTGCATTAATTGCGGAAAAAATGGCGCGCGCTGGTGGTTTCTCGATTTCACACGGTGCGCACGTCGGAATCGGTTCGCTTCCAATTGTTTTGTTCGGAACAGAAGAGCAAAAACAAAAATATTTACCAGCGCTTGCGACAGGCGAAAAAATTGCTGCGTATGCGTTAACTGAGCCAGGTTCTGGTTCGGATGCACTCGGTGCAAAAACGACTGCGAAATTAAATGCGGAAGGTACGCATTACATTTTAAATGGAGAAAAGCAATGGATTACAAACGCTGGATTTGCTGATGTGTTTGTTGTATATGCAAAAGTAGACGGTGAACATTTTACAGCATTTATTGTTGAGCGCGACTTCCCAGGCGTATCGACAGGGGCGGAAGAAAAGAAAATGGGCATTAAAAGCTCATCGACGCGCACGTTAATTTTACAAGATGCGCTCGTTCCGAAAGAAAATGTACTTGGTGAAATTGGAAAAGGTCACGTCATTGCATTTAACATTTTAAATATCGGCCGTTATAAACTTGGGGTTGGTGCTGTCGGTGGAGCAAAACGTGCGCTTGAAGTGACGATTCAATATGCAAATCAACGTCAACAATTTAAAACGGCAATTTCAAAGTTTTCGTTAACACAAGAAAAATTAGCAACGATGGCATCTAAATTGTATGCGGCTGAAAGCTCCGTTTATCGCACGGTCGGTTTGTTTGAAGCGCGCATGGGACAATTAACAGATGAACAAGCAAAAGACGGAAAAGAAACGGCAAAAGCGATCGCTGAATATGCGATTGAATGTTCATTAAATAAAGTGTTTGCGACAGAAATGCTCGATTACATCGTAGATGAAGGGGTACAAATTCACGGTGGGTATGGTTTCATGCAAGAATACGAAATTGAGCGCATGTATCGCGATTCGCGCATTAATCGTATTTTCGAAGGAACGAACGAAATTAACCGCCTCCTTGTGCCAGGCATGTATTTGCGGAAGGCGATGAAAGGTGAATTGCCACTTTTACAAAAAGCGCAACAGCTGCAAGAAGAGTTAATGATGCTTATGCCTGAAGAAGTTGGCGATGGCGTGCTTGAACAAGAAAAATATCTCGTTCGCAACGCGAAAAAAATTGCTTTAATGGTTGCCGGATTAGCAGCTCAAAAATTCGGTCCGAAACTTGAAAAAGAACAAGAAGTGCTTGTAAATATTGCGGATATTGTCAGCAACGTGTATGCGATGGAATCAGCGCTATTGCGTACGGAAAAAGCGATTGCCCAATCTGGAGTGGAGAAAAATAAACAAAAAGTATTGTATACACAAATTTTCTGCCAAGAAGCATTTAACGAAATTGAAGCACATGCGAAAGAAACGATTGTTGCTGTAGAACATGGGGACATGTTGCGCATGATGTTGTCTGCATTGCGGAAATTAACGCGCCATACGCCAATGAATGTGATTGCGAAAAAACGCGAAGCAGCAGCAGCGTTAATTGAAGCAGAGCGATATGTTGTGTAATAATGGAAGTACCAGACACGTCGTCTGGTACTTTCGCTTTTTTTGTTGTACATAAGGATGATGAGGTGAGAAAATGACGACATTTTATTGGTATCCAAAATGCGGCACATGTCGCAAGGCGAAAAAATGGTTAGATGATAACAACGTTTCCGTACAAGCTGTACATATTGTAGAACAGCCTCCATCAAAAGAGCAGTTGCGGACGTTATATGAAAAAAGTGGACTAGATTTGAAAAAATTTTTTAATACGAGTGGCATGAAGTATCGGGAGCTCGGATTAAAAGACAAATTAAAGACGATGACAGAAGAAGAAATGTTACAATTATTGTCATCGGACGGCATGTTAATTAAGCGTCCAATCATCACAAATGGAGAGCAAGTTATTGTCGGATTTGACGAACAAAAATATCATGAAATGTTTAAATTGTCGTGAAATCGTGTCGAAAATCGTGTATGATGAAAAGGAAAACAATGTGTTGGAGGGACAACGATGAGCATTCCAAAAGAGCTACGTTATTCACAAGAACATGAATGGGTGCGTGTCGAAGGGAATACGGTTCGCATTGGGATTACAGATTTTGCCCAATCGGAACTCGGCGACATCGTATTCGTTGAATTGCCAGAAGTCGGCGCACAACTCACAGCAAACGAGCCATTTGGTAGCGTTGAATCAGTAAAAACAGTATCTGAACTATATGCACCGATCAGCGGCAAAGTAGTAGCTGTGAATGAAGAGTTAAACGACAACCCAGAGTACGTGAACGAATCACCGTATGACAAAGCATGGATGATCGTCATCGAGCCGAGCGATATGAGCGAAGTGGACAACTTACTAACTGCTGAACAATACGAACAAATGATTAACCAAGACTAAAAAACAAATCGCAGGGCACCCTACAACACAGGGGTGTCTTTTTTGTTGAAACAAAAAACAATCGATATTACAAAAGATGTTGTTGGGAAATTTAATGAAAACGGTAACTTTCAGCTGTTTTATGACGACGAATGTGTTGGAGAATTTGTTCAGGAAACGAACGAGTTCAAGCTGAAAAGCGGATATGAAGAACAACAAGGACGCATTTTGAAAACTGTAACGGTTACTGAACATCCAGATGCAAAATATGTGGATTGCGACACAGAAGGTGGTTGGTGTTAAAGGGCAGCGACATCGCTGCCCTTTTCGATTTCATAAAAGGAGAAAAAGTGCAACATAACGAATATAATATACATAAATGCATGTGCAAGGTGATGACGATGGGGATCATTGAGGTGGAAAAAGTAATTATTGTCGAGGGGCGGTCAGATAAAAGAAAGATCGAAAGCATTATTAGTGAGCCAGTAGAAATTATATGTACAAACGGGACGCTCGGTACTGCCAAACTTGATGAATTGATTGATGCTTTGTACGATAAAGATGTGTACATTTTAGTTGACTCGGATGAGGCGGGAGAAAAATTGCGTCGCCAACTTCGACGTGAGTTTCCGCAAGCTGAGCACTTATATATTGATAAAATGTATCGTGAAGTTGCAGCTGCTCCGAAACATCATATTGCGGTCGTATTATTAAGTGCAAATATCGATGTACACGCACAATATTTGTAGAAAGTTGTGTGATGGTTGTGAAGGTCGTTTATATGTACACGCCATTATGTGGCACGTGTCAAGTGGCAAGTCGTATGGTTGACGTGCTTGAACAGTTATTGCCAAATATCACATTTGAGCGTCAAGACTTAAATTATGTGCCTGACAAAGCGATCGAATGGCATATTGAAAGCGTTCCTTGTTTACTTATTTTTAAGCGCGGCGAACTCGTAAAAAAAATATACGCCTTTCATTCTGTTCCACATGTATATGAAACGTTGCGAAAGCTGGCTGAATAAGCCAGCTTTCGACATATTTCTTGGGAAATTGACGAGGAAGGAAGACATTTGTCGAGCAGTTATAGAAGGAACTCACCGTCCTCGTATGGAAACAATGAATACGACAATATATGGGACGGGGGCGGTTGTATGAATATATTAAAACCAATTTTACCAAATGACGGATTATATATTGAATTGCAATGGGAAGGTGGACAAGTATTTTTGAGCATATCAAAAGAAGGAATTCAACGTGTTGAAAAAGCGAATGGGGATCGAGTCATAACGATTCGTGGTTCGGCACAGGCAATTATGTCGCTATTGCAAGGGTC
This sequence comes from Anoxybacillus gonensis, assembly GCF_001187595.1. Classification (GTDB taxonomy): domain Bacteria; phylum Bacillota; class Bacilli; order Bacillales; family Anoxybacillaceae; genus Anoxybacillus; species Anoxybacillus gonensis. Next base: position 2,431,733 of record NZ_CP012152.1, on the reverse strand, counting down.
TTTAAAGCTCCAGCAACAACTTCGATTAAACGAATTGTCCGTCACAGCATCGTTTCGCCACATTTTATTATTAGAATCGGTTTTCTTTCTCGGTAAACCGTACGATCTTGTTCGTTGACGAGCGTTGTTTGTCGTGTTAAAATTCAAAATATTCAATTATTCGGTCAGGGGGAGAAATGATGAAATTCGAAACGATTGCTGTGCATGGAGGACTACAAACTGATCCTGTAACGAAAGCGCGTGCGGTACCGATTTATCAGTCAAATGCATATTTGTTTGACAGCACAGAGCATGCGGCAAACTTATTTGCATTAAAAGAAGCAGGATACATTTATACGCGCATTCATAATCCAACAGTGACCGTATTTGAAGAACGAGTAGCAAAGCTTGAAGGTGGGATAGGGGCTTTAGCAGTGGCGAGCGGCATGGCGGCGATTACGATGGCCATTTTAAACGTCGCTCAAGCCGGGGATGATATTGTGTCTGCTTCTACGCTGTATGGAGGGACGTACAATTTGTTTGCAAATACGTTACCGAAATACGGCATTACGACTCATTTTGTTGATCCAGCTGATCCAGAAAATTTCCGTGCTGCGATTACACCGAAAACGAAAGCTATTTTTGCGGAGACAGTCGGCAATCCGAGTTTGCATGTGTTAGATATTGAAGCAGTTGCAAACATTGCTCATGAAGCAGGTGTCCCACTCATTATCGATAATACGTTTGCGACGCCGTATCTTTGCCGTCCGATTGAGCATGGAGCAGACATTGTTGTTCATTCTGCGACGAAATGGTTGCTTGGCAACGGGACGACGCTAGGGGGCATCATTGTCGATGGTGGGAAGTTTGACTGGAACTCGCCAAAGTTTCCAGCGTTTACGACACCAGATCCGAGCTATCATAACCTTATCTATGCAGACATCGGAGCGGCAGCGTATATTGTGAAAGCACGTGTGCAGTTGTTGCGCGATTTAGGACCAGCGATTAGCCCATTCAACGCCTTTCAATTTAATTTGGGGCTTGAAACGTTGCACGTGCGCATGAAAGAACATATTGAAAACACAAGAAAAATTGTTGCATATTTAGATAGTCATCCAGCTGTTCGTTGGGTGTTGTATCCTGAACATGACAACCATCCAGCGAAAGAGCTAGCGAAAAAATATATGCCGAAAGGGGCAGGAGCAGTCGTCGTTTTTGGCATTCAAGGTGGAAGGGAAGCAGGAGCTGCGCTTATTAACAATGTGAAGCTTTGGTCACATGTGGCAAACGTTGGAGATGCAAAAAGTTTAATTATTCATCCGGCAAGCACAACGCATCAACAACTAAGCGCAGAAGATTTGAAAGCATCTGGTGTAACAGAAGATATGATTCGTTTATCTGTTGGTATTGAAAATGTGGATGATTTAATCGAAGACTTAGAACAAGCGATCGAAGCGGCAACAGGTGTACGGTCGATGTATTCGGAAGTGTAGCGTGTTAGCTGTATATAGCTAGCACGTTTATCTATATCAAAAAATTTTTTATTATTTTTCGTTGACATCGTCCTTCTTTCGATGATATACTCACATTCGTAGTTCAACATCATTCTTGAATACATTAAAACGTTAACTGAATAAAGCGTTTAAAAGCGCTCTTATCAAGAGAGGTGGAGGGATGTGCCCGATGAAACCCGGCAACCGTCAGCGCTGCTGAAATGGTGCCAATTCACACAAAGCGTTTGCTTTGAGAGATAAGAGACAGAATGGATGATAACGCCTTTCTGTTCTCTTGAGCAGAAAGGCTTTTTTCATGGAAGGAAGGTGACAGCGACGTGATTACTTTATCAAACGTAACGAAAGTATACAGAGCGGCAAGCGGAAATGTGACTGCGGTCGATCATGTAAACTTGCATATTGCAGAAGGAGAAATTTTCGGCATCATCGGTTATAGCGGAGCGGGGAAAAGTTCGCTCATCCGATTGTTAAATGGACTAGAAAAGCCGACAAGCGGTGAAGTGATTGTTGATGGAAAAGATATGGGGAAAATTAGTGGGAAACAATTACGACAAGCGCGTCAGCAAATCGGGATGATTTTCCAACATTTTAACTTACTTTGGTCGCGGACTGTACGTGAAAATATTGCTTTCCCGTTAGAAATTGCTGGTGTTCCGAAAGAGGAACGGATGAAGCGCGTCGATGAGCTTATTCAACTCGTCGGCTTGCAAGGAAGAGAAAATGCATACCCGTCGCAATTGAGCGGAGGGCAAAAACAGCGCGTCGGCATTGCGCGTGCGTTAGCGAACAACCCGAAAGTGTTGTTATGTGATGAAGCGACATCAGCGCTTGACCCACAAACGACGGACTCCATTTTAGATTTGCTCGTCGATATTAATAAACGTCTCGGTTTAACGATCGTGTTAATTACACACGAAATGCATGTTATTCGTAAAATTTGCGATCGCGTAGCGGTCATGGAAAACGGAAAAATTGTTGAAATGGGCGAAGTGCTTCATGTATTCCGTAAGCCAGAGCAACCGATTACGAAACGATTCGTCCAACAAGTGACGGAGCCGGAGGAAACGAAAGAAGCCATGTTGCATCTTCTTGAACGATATCCGAACGGCCAAGTTGTCCAGCTTACATTCGTCGGCGAAGCGGCTGAGCAACCGCTCATTACACAGCTTATTCGTCAATTTGATCTAAATGTGAATATTTTGCAAGGGAAAATTTCGCAAACGCATCACGGTTCATATGGGGTGCTATTCATTCATTTAGACGGTGCGAATGAAGAAATTGAGCGAGCGCTCGCTTTTATTCGCCAGCAAGAAGTTGAAGTGGAGGTGTTGGCGAATGTGGAATGAACTATTTCCGAACGTCGTTTGGGATAAAATATGGGCGGCGACGATGGAAACATTGTATATGACAGCTATTTCTGTTATAGCAACATTTGTGCTTGGCATTTTACTTGGTTTATTGCTGTTTTTAACGTCTAAGGGAAACATATGGGAAAATCGTCTCGTTAACGGTGCCATTGCGTCGTTCGTCAACATTTTCCGCTCGATTCCGTTTATTATTTTAATTATTTTGCTTATTCCGTTTACCAAACTTGTTGTTGGTACAATTCTTGGAGCAAACGCTGCGTTACCAGCACTCATCATCGGTGCCGCGCCGTTTTATGCGCGCATGGTAGAAATTGCGCTTCGTGAAATTGATAAAGGTGTCATTGAAGCAGCAAAAGCGATGGGGGCGACGACATCGACAATTATTTGGAAAGTGCTCCTCCCAGAAGCGCTTCCTGCACTCGTATCTGGAATTACAGTTACAGCGATTGCGCTCGTTGGATATACAGCGATGGCAGGAGTTGTTGGTGCTGGAGGGCTTGGAAATTTAGCGTATTTAGAAGGATTCCAACGCAACAATAACGATGTGACATTTGTTGCAACTGTGCTCATTTTAGTCATTGTCTTTATTATTCAGTTTATTGGTGACTTTGTCACTTCTAAAATAGATAAACGATAAAAAGGAGGAAGAAACAAATGAAAAAATGGCTCTCTTTACTTGTTGCTGCAGTTGTTATTTTAGCGCTTGCTGCTTGCGGAAAAAGCGAAAGTGCGGAAGAAAAAACAAATAAGCTTGTCGTTGGTGCATCAAACGTGCCACATGCGGAAATTTTAGAGCAAGCAAAACCGATTTTAAAAGAAAAAGGGATTGAATTGGAAATCGTGACGTTCCAAGACTACGTGTTACCAAATAAAGCGTTAGCTGATAAAGAGTTAGATGCAAACTATTTCCAACACATTCCTTACTTAGAAGCACAAATGAAAGAACATGGTTATGATTTTGTGAATGCTGGCGGTATTCATATTGAACCAATTGGCGTATACTCTAAAAAATATAAAAGCCTTGAAGAACTACCAAACGGGGCAAAAATTATTATGAGCAACTCTGTTGCAGACCACGGTCGCATTTTATCGATGCTTGAAGAAAAAGGTTTAATTAAATTAAAAGATGGTGTTGATAAAACGAAAGCAACAGTTGATGATATCGTTGAAAATCCGAAAAACTTAGTGTTTGAAGCAGATGTCGAAGCAGGTTTACTTCCACAGGTTTATAAAAACAATGAAGGAGACGCGGTATTAATTAATGCCAACTATGCGTTAGATGCTGGCTTAGATCCAGCGAAAGATCCAATTGCGGTAGAGTCGCCAGAAAACAACCCATATGTTAACATTATTGCAGTTCGTAAAGGTGACGAAACACGTAAAGAAATTCAAACGCTCGTTGAAGTGTTGCAATCAAAAGAAATTCAAGACTTCATTTTAGAAAAGTATAACGGTGCTGTCATTCCAGCGACAAAATAAGGATGTCCATTCGGGCATCCTTTTTATATTTTTCCGGAAACGACACATGCTAAAAAGGAAGGAGGAGTGTGTATGTCGATGGAACAATTTTTACACGAATATAAAAAAGGATTAGGAACGTTTACACAACAAATGACGAAAGTCGGGCAAACGTTTCAGGCGTTTACAGAGGCGTGTTTTGAGGAAGGGACGTTGTCGAAAAAAGAAAAGCAACTGATTGCCTTAGGGATTAGTGTCGCGAAACAAGATGAATATTGTACGATTTATCATACGAAAGGGTGTATCGATGAAGGAGCGACAGAAGAACAAATATTTGAAGCGTGTGCGGTTGCCGCTGCGTTAGCTGGCGGGGCGACAATGAGCCAAGCAATCACGCTCGTTCGACAATGTATTGATGAATTTACTCGCACGCATTAAAAGGATAGGGCTCCCTATCCTTTTTTACATATGTGATAAAATGTACTTTAGAAACAAAAAAGTATCAAAATGCTTGCAATAAGGTTGCTAATACTTTTCATCTGTTATAAAATTGTAATGAGAATAAAGTGAGAATTACGTTTTTATGAACATAAGCGAAACTGGAGGTATTTTTTTATGGCAACATTAACGATTAAAGATCTTCACGTTGCAATTGATGGGAAAGAAATTTTAAAAGGGGTCAACCTTGAAATTAAAGGTGGCGAGTTCCATGCGATTATGGGACCGAACGGAACGGGAAAATCAACATTATCTGCGGCAATCATGGGCCATCCAAAATATGAAGTGACAAAAGGAAGCATTACATTAGATGGGCAAGACGTATTAGAAATGGAAGTAGACGAACGTGCTCGCGCAGGTCTTTTTTTAGCGATGCAATATCCGAGCGAAATTAGCGGTGTGACAAACGCTGACTTCCTTCGTTCAGCCATTAACGCACGTCGCGGAGAAGGAAATGAAATTTCATTAATGAAATTCATTCGTCAATTAGATGAAAAAATGGCGTTTTTAGAAATGAATCCAGATATGGCGCATCGCTATTTGAATGAAGGATTTTCAGGTGGAGAGAAAAAGCGGAATGAAATTTTACAATTAATGATGTTGCAGCCGAAAATTGCAATTTTAGACGAAATTGACTCAGGTCTTGACATCGATGCGTTAAAAGTTGTTGCAAAAGGTGTAAACGAAATGCGCAGCAGCGACTTCGGCTGTTTAATTATTACCCACTATCAGCGCCTATTAAACTATATTACGCCAGATTACGTACATGTTATGATGCAAGGACGGATCGTGAAATCAGGTGGTCCAGAATTAGCACAACGCCTTGAAGCTGAAGGATACGATTGGATTAAAAAAGAGCTAGGCATTGAAGATGAAGTCGTTGAGCAAGAAGCGTAAGCGTTAGGAGGATTTATGATGATTGAGACGAAACTACCATTCGACCAACAGTATGTACGCTCTTTTTCGGAAGGGCGTGGAGAACCGGACTGGCTTTTAAACGTTCGCTTACAAGCTCTTGCACAAGCCGAACAACTTCCTTTACCAAAGCCAGATAAAACGAAAATCGATCGTTGGAACTTTACACAATTTTCTACTCATCTCGTTGAAAGCGCTCCGCTTTCTTCTTTAGAAGAGTTGCCAGAGCAAGTGAAAGTGCTTATTGATATCGATGAACAACAAAAAAACGTATATGTGCAACGCGACCATACATGTGCATACGTATCGCTTGCGGATGAGTTGAAAGAAAAAGGCGTCATTTTTACTGATTTAGCGACAGCTGTTCGCGAACATAGCGATCTTGTGCAAAAATATTTTATGGACGGTGTGAAAGTAAATGAGCATCGTCTGACAGCGCTTCATGCTGCCCTTGTCAACGGCGGGGTATTTGTATACGTGCCGAAGCATGTACAAATTGACGTGCCGTTGCAAGCGGTGTACGTGCATGAAAAAGCGGAAGCGTTGTTTAATCACGTCATTATTGTTGCAGATGTGGGCAGTAAAGTAATGTATGTGGAAAACTACATTTCAACATGTGAACGTTCGGAAGCGATCGTCAACATCATTACAGAAGTGTTTGCGCGAGATGATGCGCAAGTGTTTTTCGGTGCGGTAGACAATTTGGCAAAGGGAACGACTGTCTATGTCAACCGCCGCGGTGTGACAGGGCGTCATGCGCGCATCGAATGGGCGCTTGGTTTAATGAATGACGGAAATACAATTTCAGAAAACATTACGCGCTTAATCGGTGATGGATCAGTCGGCGACACGAAGACAGTCGTTGTGAGCCGTGGTGAGCAAGTGCAAAACTTTACGACAAGCGTCATTCACTACGGAAAACATACAGAAGGCTATATTTTAAAACACGGCGTTGTCAAAGATGAAGCGACATCGATTTTTAACGGCATTGGAAAAATTGAGCACGGGGCATCGAAATCGAATGCGGAACAAGAATCGCGTGTGCTTATGTTAAGTCCAAAAGGACGAGGAGATGCGAATCCGATTTTATTAATTGACGAAGATGACGTGACAGCAGGCCATGCGGCATCGGTCGGTCGCGTGGACCCAACGCAATTATATTACTTAATGAGCCGCGGTATTCCGAAAACGGAAGCAGAGCGATTAATTATTCACGGCTTTTTAGCACCTGTTGTGAATGAAATTCCAATTGAGCGTGTGAAAAAGCAATTAATTGAAGTGATCGAAAGGAAAGTTAAGTGATGAACGTAAAAGAACTTCGTCAACTATTCCCGATTTTAGATCAACAAGTCAATGGCAAACCGCTCGTTTATTTAGATAGCGCGGCAACATCGCAAAAGCCGTTACCGGTTATTGAAGCGATTGACAATTATTATCGCCAATACAATTCGAACGTTCATCGCGGTGTGCATACGCTTGGTACAAAGGCGACTGATGCCTACGAAGGGGCGCGCGACAAAGTGCGCCGCTTCATCGGTGCTGCCTCGACGGAAGAAATTATTTTTACACGCGGGACGACAACGGCGATTAACTTAGTGGCGGCAAGCTATGGTCGAGCTCATGTGCGTGAAGGCGATGAAATCGTTATTACGTACATGGAACACCATAGCAACATTATCCCTTGGCAGCAAGTTGCGAAACAAACAGGGGCAACGTTAAAGTATATCCCGCTACAACCAGATGGTACGATTCGATTAGAAGATGTCGAACAAACGGTGACACCGAATACGAAAATTGTAGCTGTCATGCACGTATCCAACGTGCTCGGTACAATCAACCCAGTAAAAGAAATTGCCCAAATTGCTCATAAGAACGGCGCGGTTGTTGTTGTTGATGGAGCGCAAAGCACTCCGCACATGAAAGTAAACGTGCAAGACATCGATTGTGACTTTTATGCGTTTTCAGGCCATAAAATGTGCGGTCCGACAGGTATCGGTGTGTTATATGGAAAAAAACGTTTACTTGAGCAAATGGAACCTGTTGAGTTCGGTGGAGAAATGATTGATTTTGTCGGCTTGTATGAGTCAACATGGAAAGAGCTTCCGTGGAAATTCGAAGGTGGTACACCAATTATCGCTGGAGCGATCGGCTTAGGAGCTGCGATTGATTTTCTTGAGCAAGTCGGTTTAGATCATATCGCTGAGCACGAACATCGTTTGGCGCAATATGCGCTTGAACAGCTCGCGACGATTGAAGGATTAACGATTTACGGTCCGAAAGAGCGGGCAGGGCTTGTGACGTTCAATATCGATGGTGTGCATCCGCATGATGTAGCAACGGTTTTAGATGCGGAAGGCATTGCTGTTCGTGCTGGTCATCATTGTGCGCAGCCACTTATGAAATGGCTAAATGTGACAGCAACCGCACGCGCAAGCTTTTATTTATACAATACAGAAGAAGAAATTGACGCACTCGTTTCAGCATTAAAGAAAACGAAGGAGTATTTCAGCTATGTCTTTTAATAGCCATTTAGATACGTTGTATCGGCAAGTGATTATGGACCATTATAAAAACCCGCGAAATCGCGGGGTATTAGAAGGGGAACACGTCGATATAAACATGAACAACCCGACGTGTGGCGACCGTATTCATTTAACGTTAAAAGTAGAAGACGGAAAAATTGTCGATGCGAAATTTGAAGGAGAAGGTTGTTCTATTTCGATGTCATCTGCATCGATGATGACAGAGGCGATTAAAGGAAAAACGATTGAAGAAGCGTTGAAGTTATCAACGATTTTTTCCGACATGATGCAAGGGAAAGATTATGACGATTCAATCGATTTAGGAGACATTGAAGCGCTTCAAGGCGTATCGAAATTTCCTGCACGCATTAAATGTGCAACGTTAGCTTGGAAAGCGATGGAGAAAGGGTTGCACGGGCAACAAGGACAGTCATAAAAAAGGAGGCGAACGGAATGGCGAAAAAAATGCCAGAAATCGGTGAATATAAGTACGGTTTCGCCGATAAAGACGTATCTGTTTTCCGCGCTGAGCGCGGATTAACGCGCGAAATTGTAGAAGAAATTTCGCGAATGAAAAATGAACCACAATGGATGCTTGAATTTCGTTTAAAAGCGTTAGATATTTTTTACAGCATGCCGATGCCGCAATGGGGTGGCGATTTATCGAGTTTAGATTTCGATGAAATTACGTATTACGTTAAACCATCAGAAAAATCTGGACGTTCATGGGATGAAGTGCCAGAAGAAATTAAAGCAACGTTCGATAAACTCGGTATTCCAGAGGCAGAGCAAAAATATTTAGCAGGGGTATCTGCGCAGTACGAATCGGAAGTTGTATACCATAACATGAAAGAAGATCTCGAGAAATTAGGGGTCATTTTTAAAGATACAGACTCGGCGTTAAAAGAAAATGAAGATTTGTTCCGCGAGCATTGGGCAAAAGTCGTTCCGCCGACAGATAATAAATTTGCAGCACTAAACTCAGCCGTTTGGTCGGGTGGCTCATTCATTTACGTTCCAAAAGGTGTAAAAGTTGATACGCCGTTGCAAGCGTATTTCCGTATTAACTCTGAAAATATGGGACAATTTGAACGGACGTTAATTATTGTCGATGAAGGAGCGCATGTTCATTACGTCGAAGGCTGTACGGCGCCTGTATATACGACAAACTCGCTTCATAGTGCGGTCGTTGAAATTATCGTGAAAAAAGGCGCGTATTGCCGTTATACAACGATTCAAAACTGGGCGAACAACGTCTTTAACCTTGTTACAAAGCGCGCGGTTTGTGAAGAAAACGCAACGATGGAGTGGATTGACGGAAACATTGGATCGAAATTAACGATGAAATATCCAGCGGTCGTTTTAAAAGGAGAAGGTGCACGTGGATTGACCCTTTCGATCGCGATTGCTGGCAAAGGGCAACATCAAGATGCTGGTGCGAAAATGATTCATTTAGCACCAAATACGTCATCAACGATCGTATCCAAATCCATTTCAAAACAAGGCGGAAAAGTCACATATCGCGGTATCGTTCATTTCGGACGAAAAGCGGACGGTTCCCGTTCAAATATTGAGTGTGATACGCTCATTATGGATAATCAATCGACATCCGATACGATTCCATATAACGAAATTTTAAACGACAATATTTCGCTTGAACATGAAGCAAAAGTATCGAAAGTATCGGAAGAACAACTATTTTATTTAATGAGCCGCGGCATTTCCGAACAAGAAGCGACAGAAATGATCGTGATGGGCTTTATCGAGCCGTTTACAAGAGAATTGCCGATGGAATACGCGGTTGAAATGAACCGTCTCATTAAATTCGAAATGGAAGGTAGCATTGGATAATAAATAGCTGATGATCTGCGCCATGCAGATCATCGGCTTTTTTTGTATGTTGTGATAAGATGAATGTAGGTGATGAATATGATTTATGTCGGACTAACGGGATGGGGCGACCATGACAGTTTATATCCGTCTCGTCTTGCGTCAAAAGATAAGTTACAAGCGTATGCGGCTCACTTTCCAACCGTTGAGGTTGATGCGTATTTTTATGCCATTCAACCGCGCCAAAACGTTGAAAAATGGTTGACGGAAACGCCTGCGTCATTCCAATTTATCGTGAAGGCGTATCAAGGAATGACGGGGCATCAACGGGGCGACATTCCATATGCAAACAAAGATGAGATGTTTACTGCATTTCTCCAATCGATTGAGCCGTTTCAACAAGGAAATAAGCTCGCCATGGTATTGTTTCAATTTCCGCCGTGGTTCGATTGTAAAAAAGAGCATGTTCACTATTTGCGTTGGTGTCGGGAGCGAATGAAAGATATTCCTGTAGCGCTTGAATTTCGTCATCAATCGTGGTTTTCCCCTCCGTTTTACGAGAAGACGTTGCGTTTTATGGAGGAAGAGCGATGGATTCATAGCATTTGCGATGAACCGCAAGCGGGGGAAGGATCGGTACCGACCGTTCTTCATCCAACAGACCCAAATAAAACACTTATTCGTCTACACGGACGCAATGTCGCAGGCTGGAATAAAAGAGATGACGAAAATTGGCGTGCCGTCCGTTATTTATACCGCTACAACGAGCAAGAGCTACAAGAGTGGGCACAACATATTCGTATGTTACAAACAAAATGTAAACACATTTACGTACTATTTAACAACAACTCAGGCGGAGATGCTGCTCATAATGCAAAACAGTTGTTGCAGTTGTTAGGCATTGAGTATACAAATTTGGCACCGCGACAATTAGATTTGTTTTCATAATGGGGGATCAAAAATGGAATATATATTTCTTTTAATCATCGGTCTTTTAGCAGGAACGATTGGTAGCCTTGTCGGTTTAGGGGGAGGGGTGATTATCGTTCCCGCGCTTCTTTTTTTAAGTGCTGCGCACATATTGCCGACCATTTCACCGCAAGCAGCTGTCGGAACATCGCTTGTTGTCATTATTTTTAACGGATTATCATCAACTTTAACGTATATGAAGCATAAAATGGTTGACTATAAAAGCGGTTTGTTTTTTTTCATCGGCAGTGGACCAGGGGCGATGCTTGGCGCATGGGTGAATCAACATGTACATATGCACCATTTTTCGCTTTATTTTGGATTGTTTCTCATTGCCGTTTCGTTTTTGCTTATGTTTCAATCGCGTTTCCCCCCATCTAAAAAACGAACGTTTCCTGTTGTCCGTACATATGTCACGAATGAAGGGGAGGAAGTGACGTACGGGTATCATCCGTTTAGCGCTACGCTCATTGCGTTTGTTGTCGGGTTTGTTGGTGGATTTTTTGGTATCGGTGGTGGGTCGCTTATGGTGCCTGCAATGATGCTATTATTTTTATTTCCTCCTCACGTTGCCGTTGCGACATCGATGTTTATCGTCTTTTTATCATCTATTGTTAGTTCAATGACGCACGTCTTTATGGGGAATGTCGCTTGGACGTTTGCTCTTTCGCTTATTCCTGGCGTATGGATTGGGGCGAAATGTGGGGCGTGGCTTAATCGACGATTAAAAGGAAAAACGGTCGTGACGTTATTAAGAATGGTACTTATTTTACTTGGTGTTCGTTTAATCATGCAAGGACTTGGATTGTAAAAAAGAAAGGTGTGTTGCAAGCGTTGAGGGAGACGATACATATTTATCATACAAACGATGTGCATAGCCATTTTGAGCGATGGCCAAAAGTTGTTCATTATTTAAAAACAGTAAGAAAAAAGCATCAACAAAATCGCGAGCATATGGTTTTACTTGATATTGGTGATTTTATCGATCGATTTCATCCGATCACGGAAGCATCCTCTGGAAAGGGAAACGTCATTCTTTTAAACGATGCCGCATACGATGCGGTTACGATCGGGAATAACGAAGGAATAACACTTAGTCATGAACAGCTCGATACGTTGTATACGCACGCGACGTTTTCGGTCATCGTGGCGAACGTATTTTATGAAAACGGAGAGCGCCCGCATTGGATGAAGCCATATGTTATGATGACGTTTGGACATGTTCGCGTTGCGTTTATTGGGGTGACCGTTCCGTTTCAGACGTTTTATGAATTGCTTGGATGGCGTGTTGCCGATCCGTTTGATACGGTTGCTAAGCTCATTGAACAACTTTCGGAAAAAGTAGATGCCATTGTTTTATTGTCTCATTTAGGGATAAGTGATGATGAAAAAATGGCTCATATGTTTCCACAATTGACTGCAATTTTAGGTGGCCATACACATCACGTATTTGAACATGGCAAGCGCGTGAATGAAACGTTGCTTTGTGGAGCAGGGAAGTTTGCGCAATATGTCGGATGTTTAACATTGTCAATTGATAAAAATAGCCGAAAAGTTGAGTCATGCGCATATGTCCAACATACCGATGCATTAGAACATGAATGTGCGGAAACGAAACAAAAATTAAATCATATGATTGAGCAAGCAACAAATGCATTGGCACAACCGATTGTGCATTTGCCCGAACCGTTACATATGGACTGGTTTTCCCCTTCCCCATTTGCGTCGCTTCTTGCGCAAGCGTTGAACGAATGGTGTGAAGGTGATATAGCGATGGTCAATGCGGGTGTTTTGCTTGCATCATTGCCAAAAGGCGTTGTGACGAAAGGGGATATTCATCGCATTTGTCCGCACCCAATTAATCCGTGCAAAGTATATTTACGTGGAAGCGAATTAAAAGAGGTCATTTTACAAGCGGAAACGGAACAAATGAAACAGTTGCGGGTGAGAGGGTTTGGGTTTCGTGGTGAAGTGATGGGACAGATGGTGTACGATGGCGTCACAATTGAGAAAGAGACCATGTCGGACGGTCAAGCACATGTGCGTCGCATTTTGATTCATCATCAGCCAATTGATGAGCAAAAAACGTATGCGGTCGCAACAATTGATATGTTTACGTTCGGACACTTGTATCCAGAAATATATCGTGCGAAAAAGAAATATTACATGCCTGAAATGTTGCGGGATGTGCTTGCGTGGAAGCTAAAAAACATGTATCAATAGGCACCCTTCGATCTTTTATTCATACATTGAATAAAAGAAAGGAGCGTGAATATATGATCGAATTAAAGCCGTTATGGATTGACGGAGAGCCGTTTACGGCCATTTCTGTTCAGTTGCCTAAAACGACGTTGTTAGCTGTTGCTAATGATAAAGGATATATTATGTGTGGGGCGTTAGATGTGGCTTTGTTAAACGAAAAATTGCGCGACCGTGGCATTGTAGCTGGAAGAGCGGTAGGAGTGCGGACAATTGATCAACTGTTAGAGGCACCGCTTGAGTCTGTTACATTTGCTGCTGAACAATTAGGTATTTCACGTGGCATGAAAGGGAAAGAAGCCTTGCTCCTGATGAAATAAAATAATAATCCCCTGCTTGATCGCATACATATAGCGTGAGAGGGGGGATTTTTGTTGTATCAACAACTACGTAAAAGAAGAAAACCGCTACCCATCCGCTATATTTTTTTAATTACTTTCGTTTTTTTTATCATTTCGACTGTTGCGAGCCTTTGGTTTATTAATAGAGGAATCGAACCAACGCTGATGGCGATCGCAGAGAAAGAAACGCGCCGCTTAGCGAATTTAGTGATCAATAATGCGATTAATCAACAAATTGCTGAGGACGACTTTCGCGTTGAAAATTTTATCAAAATTGAAAAAGATGAGCATGGGAAAATTTCTGCGATCGATTTTAATGCTACCGTTGTGAATCGAGTATTAGCTAAAACGACAAATCGTGTTCAACGAAATTTAAAAGCGGCATCAGAAGGAAAACTATCCGCGCTTGAGTTTCCAGATGTTCAAATTGAAACAGAAAAAGAACAAGGAATCGTCTATTATATCCCGCTCGGACAAGCAACGAATAACGTATTGTTAGGAAATTTAGGACCGCGCATTCCGGTTCGTTTTTACGTTATTGGGGATGTTCATTCGGATGTAAATAAAAATATACGTCCGTTTGGCATAAATAACGCTTTAATAGAAATAGCAATTCATATCGAAGTCAACGTGCAAATTATTATTCCATTTGCAACAAAAACAGCAACGATTCAAAACGACATTCCTGTAGCGATTCAAATTATTCAAGGGGAAGTTCCGCAATTTTATAATCAAGGTGGGGAAGGAAATACGTCAATTGAAATTCCAGTTGAATAATAAAAATTCTGAAAATTTTATTTTTTAAAATATTATTTTGACAAAAGGCTTGTCCGTTGATATACTTAAAACTAAAATGAAACAAAAAAAGTCTGAAAAATTAAAATAATCGAACGAGGAGGTGTTCATCTTTTTATTATGTAATGATATGAAAAAATGAAAAACTGACTGAGGAGGGTATTTTATTATGGAGAGTCGTCAACAATGGGGCACACGCGCTGGCTTTATTTTAGCAGCTGCTGGCTCGGCAATTGGATTGGGAAACATTTGGAGGTTTCCGGCTGTTGCATATGAAAATGGTGGAGGGGCATTTTTTCTCCCGTATTTATTCGCATTATTAACAGCAGGTATTCCAATTCTTATATTGGAATTTGCGCTTGGACATAAGTATCGCGGTTCAGCACCGTTAACGTTCGCCCGTCTAAGCAAAGGAACAGAATGGATTGGTTGGTGGCAAGTCCTTATTTCATTCGTTATCTCAACGTATTATTCCGTCGTTATTGCATGGGCGATGTCTTATACGTATTTTGCATTTACATCGAAATGGGGAGAAAATACAGGGGACTTTTTATTCGGTGAATATTTGAAATTAGCAGAAACGCCGGGTACGTTCGGAAGTTTAGTCCCAGCTGTTTTCATTCCACTTCTTCTCGTTTGGATCATTAACTTAGCCGTTTTGTATAAAGGTGTTCGAAAAGGAATTGAAGTCGCAAATAAAATTTTCTTACCAACGCTTATCGTTCTTTTCTTAATTATTGTCATTCGCGCTGTGACGTTAGACGGAGCGATCCAAGGATTAAATGCATTTTTCAAACCAAATTGGGATCAAATTATGAACGGAAAAGTATGGCTTGCTGCATATAGCCAAATTTTCTTTAGCTTATCGATTGCGTTCGCTATTATGATTACTTATTCAAGTTATTTGCCAAAAAAATCTGATATTACGAATAACGCATTTATTACCGGTTTTGCAAACTCAGGATTCGAGTTATTAGCTGGTATCGGCGTATTTAGCGTCCTTGGCTTTTTAGCGCAACAACAAGGCGTAGAAGTAAGCGAAGTTGTGAAAGGTGGCGTTGGATTAGCGTTCGTCGTCTTCCCACAAATTATTAACCAGTTCCCTGCGTTTAATGAGCTTTTCGGGGTATTATTTTTCCTTTCATTGACACTAGCAGGACTGACATCGCTTATTTCGATTTCAGAAACGTATGTTTCAGCGATTCAAGAAAAGTTCGGTATATCTCGAACGAAAGCTGTTCTCGGCGGTGGTGGAGTAGCTGCGCTCATCGCATTAATATTCGCTTCGAACGGCGGATTATATTTCTTAGATGTCGTTGACTATTTCATTAACAACTTTGGCGTTGCGCTTGTTGGATTAGTGGAAGTAGTTGTCATTGCATGGGTGTTAAAAGAACTAAATGCCCTTCAAACACATGCAAATAGCGTATCAGATATTATGGTAGGCGCATGGTGGAAAATTTCGCTCTCTGTTGTCACACCAATTGTATTAGGATACATGATGTTTGATAGCATTAAAACAAATGTGAAAGAAAATTATGGTGGATACGATACGTTATTCGTCGTTAAATACGGATGGACTGTTGCGGCGCTTGTCATCGTTCTCGGTTTTGTTCTTTCAGTAAAACGCTGGAAAGATGGAGTGCTTTCCGTTCCGACAGACAAGGAGGTTTCAAGCTAATGGAAACAAGTGCACTTATTATGATGCTTGTCGGTATGGTAATTATTTGGGGAGGTTTTGCTGCGAGCGTCGCTCATGCAGTAAAGAAAAGTCGGCAATCATAAAAAAGATGGGGCAGATGCCTCATCTTTTTCTCATGCGTTCTTGTCGTTCCCACTGTTTTAAGTAAGGATATGGGTCAAACGACCATTCCGTATAGCCGTTATCTTTATACATGCCGTAGTGAAGATGCGGCGGAAATTTACCCGATGTGCCGGGCGGTCCGTAACCAGAACTTCCGACTGAACCGATCAACATGCCGGGCTCTACAATCGTTCCTTCCTCTAAGCCGTTAGCGAATCCATTTAAGTGCGCAAAATAATGATACGTATTGTTTATATCGCGAATGCCGATGCGCCAACCTCCGTATTTATTCCATCCTTTTAATTCAACGATACCGTAACATGTTGAGCGAACAGGGGTACCGTAATGTGCAAAAATGTCTGTTCCTTCATGAATCCGTCGTCCGCCCCATCCGCGTGCATCTCCCCATGTACTGCGATAACTATATTCAAATCGTCTTGGAATTGGAAAGGCATATTGATCGAGTTGTAGCGTCCCAAAATGTTTATATAGCTTTACTTTTCCTAAAATGATATCGACGGTTTTGCTTCGCTCATAATAGTCCCACAGCGCCATTTTAATATGTGTATGGTCTGTGCCGTATGATCGTAAAAAGCGAGCAAACGCAAATAATACATCTTCATCGTTTGTTCGATCAGCGATACCGTCTCCATTCCCATCTATCCCCATTCCACCAAATTGGCTAATTGTAAATGGATTTTGATCTTCTTTATTTTGATTGAGTGGCCCAGCCCATCGTTCAGGGGGGATGTAAATACCGATAATTCCAGTTGGTTTTGGTAAATCGCGGCGCGCTTGGCGAATGCTCCGTTCATATTGATCAACAGCTGCGAAGTAGTACCACGGAATGAGCGAAATGGCTTCTGCTTTTTTATAAAGTTCCATTCGTTGATCATACAAATCATTTGGTGCAGCAGCGAATGATTGGAACGGAATGAAAAGAAAAACGATTATGCACCATAATGTTTTCACGCATTCTTTCTCCTTTCTCCGATGTTCATATCATTAGTTTGAGGTAATCGACTGTTTTCATAAATAAAAAATGTTGGAAAAACAAACTGTTTTGTATTGTAAGGCAATAACTCGTATAATGGGTAATGTACATTAACGAGTGGAGCGTGAAAATGATGTCAACAAAAGAACAGCACCTTCGCAAACCAGATTGGTTAAAAATAAAGTTAAATACGAATGAACATTATACAGGCTTGAAAAAAATGATGCGCGAAAAACAATTGCATACGGTGTGCGAAGAAGCGCGTTGTCCAAATATTCATGAATGTTGGGCCGTTCGTCGCACAGCGACGTTTATGATTTTAGGCGATGTATGTACGCGCGCTTGCCGCTTTTGCGCTGTGAAAACAGGATTGCCAACGGAGCTAGATTGGCAAGAACCAGAGCGTGTTGCTGAATCCGTTCGTTTAATGAATTTAAAACATGTTGTTGTGACTGCTGTTGCGCGCGATGATTTAAAAGATGGCGGTGCAGCTGTATTTGCTGAAACGGTACGTGCTATTCGACGGAAAAATCCGTTGACGACGATTGAAGTATTGCCGTCTGATATGGGTGGTGTATATGAAAACTTAAAAACGCTAATGGACGCTCGTCCTGATATTTTAAATCATAATATTGAAACAGTTCGTCGCCTCACTCCGCGCGTTCGTGCGCGCGCAACGTATGAACGCTCACTTGAATTTTTGCGCCGTGCGAAAGAAATGCAACCGGATATTCCTACAAAATCAAGCTTAATGGTCGGGCTTGGTGAAACAAAAGAAGAAATTTTAGAAGCGATGGACGATTTACGGGCAGTCGGGGTGAATATTTTGACGATCGGGCAATATTTGCAACCGACAAAAAAACATTTAAAGGTAGAGAAATATTACCATCCGCATGAGTTCATGGAGTTAAAAGAAATTGCGTTAGCGAAAGGATTTAGTCATTGTGAGTCTGGCCCGCTCGTCCGCTCTTCTTATCATGCTGATGAGCAAGTACAATCGGCAAAAGCGAATGAGTAAACATATAATTAAGGATGTCCCTTTCATGTATGTGGGACATCCTTTTTCGTTATTGCATCATGTTCATTTCTTCGCGTTGCACACCGTTTTCATTTTCTCCGCTGCTCACTTTTCTACCTTGTGGCGACTTGAGCATTTCTTTAATCGTTTGTTGTAAAACTTGATCGATATTTTGACTATTTGCATCTAAACGGCCGAATCGTTCAATATCTTGAAACATGCGCGGATTGTCTGAAACGTATACGTGATAATAACGTGGAACGACAGAAATAGCTGTTTTTTTCACTTGATCGGCTGTTTCAAACCGATTTGTACTGTCTGTCTTGTAAACGACAAACACGGTATCGTCTGTGACGAGCGTCCCAACGTCATAAACGTTCGGAAGTTGGGTGCACAGTTTACTAATTAAATCGGCAACATTTTCTCTGTTTAATACAGGTATTGTCGCATACTGTGTTGTATCGCCCGGAATTGGGCTTTTTTGATGTCTTACGTAACCGAAATTTGTTAATCTCGAATCCATTCCGTTTCGAACACCATGTTCGTTATATAAATCGTTTCTTGAGCGAACGTTGATCGTTGTTCCGCTTTTCTCATACAAAGATGTGGATTCGTCGTTTATTCCAGCGCATCCAGATAAGAAAGCGATTGTACTAATCCCTGTCAGTAACCATGTATTCCGCAAAACAACTCCCCCCTTCTTTTTTATTGTTCGTTTTATTCAAAGCGTTATAATGGTGATTGCTTGGGAGAAAGACATGTTTTATGATAGAAATGGAAAGAAGAGGTGAGGATATATGATTTGCATTCATAATACATGTTACGAGCTTGTAGAAAATGTACGCAACGGATTTAACGAAGAAGCGTTTCGTGCGCGCTATACGGATATTTTAAATAAATATGATTACATTGTTGGCGATTGGGGATATAACCAGCTTCGGTTGCGTGGCTTTTTTGATGACCATAACCAAAAAGCGACATATGATACGAAAATAAGTACATTATCCGAATATTTGTTTGAATATTGCAATTTCGGTTGCGCTTATTTTGTGTTACGTAAAGTGAAAAAATAGGTCAGGCGTCCTGACCTATTTTTTATGAGTACGGTTGCTCGTTATTTTCGTTCGGATCATCGTGAACGGGATGTGCGCCTGGGTCTTGGCGCGGAATGTTTTGATGAAGCGACTTATACTCGTAATTAAACGCGCTGTAATATCGTTGCCCTTTTCGCCATGGGGTACTTTTATTTTGAACAGGTTCATGTTCGCCCCGTGGGGAACCGTATGGACCTTCGGGCAACGTTTCTGGTACGAGGAAGTTTTTCATCGCTTCCACAGTTGAAAAATCGTGATATGTTTCATCGGTCATGTGAATTCTTCCTTTCGTTTTTTACATAGCGTACCACTTAACCGACGATTTCATGTAAAAAGCTTCGCAACTCGTTTGCCTCTTCTTCATTTAAGTTATATATGTGTTCAATATACCCAGGCTGTTGCAAGTCATCTGAACCGATAATCGCATATCGATTGCTTTGTAAATCAAGGATAAGCGCTTTCCCGTAAAAACGGTCTGTTTGGACGATTGCTAAATCAAACCGTTCATTTTTTCCAACGAAGCTAACAAATCGTGTTTTCGTATCGACCGTATCGTCATATAAAAAGAAACGTTCCATATGGAATCCCTCCATCTCATGTGTTATTGCTTCTTCATCTTAACAAATTTCTGTTAGCTGTGTAAAAGAAAGCGCTATGATACAATAAAATAAAAAACAGAAAGGGAGATGAATGATGTATTTTGTCGATCGCCAAAAAATTGAAAAAACATTGAAATATATGGAGGAAGTCGTCTCCTATGTCCAACAACCGTTTCATACGCCAATAGAGAAGCTAGCGCTTGAACGTATAGGGCATGTCATTATTGAATCAATCATTGATGTTGGAAATGCGATGATTGATGGATTTATTATGCGCGATCCAGGAAGTTACGAGGACATTATTGACATTTTAGTGGATGAGCGTGTTCTTTCTGATGAAGATGGCGAGGCATTAAAACAAATCATCCATTTCCGCAAAAAGCTTGTGCAACAATACATCGATGTACCACATGACGAATTATTGAAAGCGTTGCAAAACTATCGCCATGTTCTTCAATCTTTTCCGACCGCTATTCGCACGTATTTACATCATGAACTTGGACCTGTGTCCGCCTTTTTAAATGAAAATGTTTAAAAATTGTGTGTATAGGGAAAATCATATAAAATGGAAGAGGGTGAAAAGTGATGCGAAAAAAAACCTCTTCCACAAAAGAGCAAATTTTAAAAATGTTAAAAGTGCAAAAGCGGCTAACAGTCGGTGAAATGGCGGAGCAACTACAAATTACGGAGATGGCTGTTCGCCGTCATTTGAGCGCGTTAGAGCGTGAAGAGCTTATTGAATCGACGCTTGTTCGTCAGCCGATGGGAAGGCCGACAAACGTGTATCAATTAAGCGTAAAAGGACATCAACGGTTTCCGCGCCACTATCAACAAACGATGCTCGATTTTTTAGCTGATTTAGAACAGATGGGCGGAAAGCAAATGGTAGCCGAGCTGTTTCAAAATCGGCAAGAACGGATGAAAAAGCTGTATGAGCAACAATTTGGCAATAAATCATTTGATGAGAAAATGAAAGAGCTTGTGGCGGTACAAAATGAGCATGGGTATATGTCGGAATTGGTACAACACGATGATGGTTCGTTTGAGTTAGTTGAACATAACTGTCCGATTGCAGAAGTAGCTCAAGCGTATCCGATTGCTTGTGAATGTGAACGACAGTTGTTTGAAACGCTCATTCATGAAGCCGAAATTGTTCCGAAAACGTGTTTAGCTGACGGTGATGACGCGTGTCGCTACCATATTAAGCGAAAAAAATGAACAATCGTTGACATTCGTTGTGCTCTTTTTGACAAGTGCAGCTGTTTTGCGTTAAAGTTTGAACGTGCAAGTTGTCAAAAGGAGTGGCAAAAGTGAAAACATATAAAGGATATTTAATTGATTTAGACGGTACGATGTATCGCGGAACAGAACGAATTGAAGAAGCGTGCGCTTTTGTGCATCGCCTTCATGAAAAAGGTATTCCGTATTTATTTGTAACAAACAATTCTTCTCGCACACCGGAACAGGTAGCAGAAAAGTTGCGGAAATTCGGTATCCCTGCAACGAAAGAGCAAGTATTTACAACAAGTCAAGCTACGGCAAACTACATTTATGAAAAGAAGCCGAACGCCTCTGTTTATGTGATTGGAGAAGACGGTATTCGTCGTGCGCTTGAAGAAAAAGGATTTACATTTGCAAATGAAGATGCGGAAGTCGTTGTCATGGGGATTGATCGTAGCATTAATTACGAAAAATTAGCGATTGCTTGTTTAGCTGTTCGCAATGGGGCGCTGTTTATTTCGACAAACGGAGATATTGCAATTCCAACGGAGCGCGGACTTTTACCAGGAAACGGGTCGCTTACATCTGTCGTTGCTGTGTCGACACAAACGAAGCCGATTTTTATCGGTAAGCCGGAAAAAATTATTATGGAGCAGGCGCTAGAAGTGCTTCGTGTTCCGAAAGAAGAAACGTTAATGATCGGGGATAACTATGATACGGATATTATGGCAGGGATGAATGCCGGGATGGATACACTTCTCGTTCACACGGGTGTGACGACGAAAGAAATGTTGCAAACGTATGACCGACAACCGACGTATGTCGTAGATTCGTTAAAAGAATGGATGGAACGCATATAAAAAGGTGCCTAGTTGGGCACCTTTTTCCTATTTATTCGACATGGGCGGCGCGATGCGCTAGACGGCTTGAAGCAGCAGCAGCGATCGCTCCAACGATATCATCTAAAAATGTGTGGCATTGACCAGATGATTTATCATTTAATTGATGTAAAATGCCCGGTTTTTGTTTATCGATATATCCGTAGTTCGTAAAACCGATCGACCCATACACATTGACGATGGAGAGCGCTAAAATTTCATCTACCCCATATAATCCTTCGTCTTTTGCGATAAATGATTGAAGAGGTTCTTGTAGTAAACCTTTCTCTGCTAAAATATCGAGCTGAATGCCGGTAAACAGCGCGTTTTGTACTTCACGCTTAGCGATCACCCGATTCACGTTATGAATACATTCGTCCATTTGTAAGTCAGGATGATATTTAGATTGTAAATAATAAACGAGTTCAGCAATATGTTCGATTGTTACCCCGCGATCAGCAAGCCATTGTCGTGCGATTTGTTCCATTTTTCCTATTTTCTTTTCCTCCATCCAACTTCACCTATTTCGTTTTTTATTTTTTACAATGTATGTGACTTTTTATGAAACGTGCGTTCATTTCCTCTCTCTTATGAAGTTTATACGTATTTTTGAAACATATACATGAAGGAAGGAGGGATGTGCATGGATTATTATTTTCGAGTCGATCATATGGAACAAGTAGGTGATCGCTTTCTCGTTCGAAGCGGAAATGACATATATATTGCGGTGCCGACGAATGAAAAAGAAAGCGATATTCAGCAGTTATATTACATGGCGATGTATATGCGAACGCAAGGTGACGAAACGATTGCAACGTTGCTTCCAACGAAAACAGGACGTTTGATTGGCATGTTACAAGGAAAGCAAGTGAGTGTATGGAAAATGGAAAACCGAATGAAAACAGGAGATACCGCGCAACAACTCGCGTTATTTCATCAGCGTGGTCGCACATATCCGTATGATGTTTCCGCTCGAAGTCGATTTGGCAAATGGGGAGAACTATGGGGACAACGAATTGATCAACTAGAACATTTTTGGCAATTACAAGTGAGGTCTTCCGAAAAAAATGAGGTGGATGAACAATTTGTTGAGACATTTCCTTACTATTTAGGTGTTGCGGAAAATGCGGTTCAATATGTGATGGATACGCAATTAGATGAAGTTCCGATGCGCGGTGATATGCCGACGATTTGTCATGAACAATTTCCGCCCGAAACATGGGAAATGGGGAAAATACCGACGGATTGGGTGTTTGATCACGCAAGTCGCGATGTTGCGGAATGGATTCGAAAGCAGTGGTTAACGAAACAATCAGATGAAACGATTGAGCGTTTTTTACAAACGTATGAACATGTGCAATCGCTTAGCCGTTTTTCTTGGCGAATGATTTATGCCCGATTATTATTTCCGCTTCATTACTTTCAATCGATTGAAAACTACTATGGATCAGAAGGTGACATACGACAACGGTATGCGCAACAATTACGACAAGTATTTGAAGAGACTGACGTATATGAACAAAAACTTCGTCATTTTCATGATATGACTACGGTCTCTATTCCTCGTCTCGATTGGTTATAAATATGGTACAATAAAGCGGATAAAGATATGCTAAAGGGGACGAGGGTATGGGAAAACGATATGTTTTCATTACAAGAAAAATACCAGATGATGTCGTTGCACCGTTATATGACAAATATGATGTGAACATGTGGCCACATGAGCATCTTGTTGTTCCGCGCGATGTGTTACTTCAAGAAGCAAGCCGAGCGGAAGCATTAATTACGATGTTATCTGATCGCATTGATGAGGAGTTATTGCAACAAAGTCCGAAACTTCGCGTCGTTGCGAATGTAGCTGTCGGTTACGACAATATTGACGTAGAGGCAGCGACAAAACGAGGGGTCATTGTTTGTAACACGCCTGATGTATTGACAGAAACAACAGCGGATTTAACATTTGCTCTCCTGTTAGCAACGGCAAGAAGATTGGTTGAAGCAGCCGAGTTTATAAAAGAAGGAAAATGGAAAAGTTGGAGCCCGCTTTTACTTGCAGGGACGGATGTACACCATAAAACGATTGGGATTGTCGGGATGGGGAAAATCGGGCAAGCCGTTGCACATCGGGCAAAAGGATTTCATATGCGTGTATTATACTATAATCGTTCACGAAATATCGAAGCCGAACGAACGCTTGGTGCGATGTATTGTTCGTTTGATGCGTTGCTTGAACAAGCGGACTTTGTCGTCTGTTTAGCTCCGTTAACGAATGAAACGTATCGATTGTTTAACCGCGAAGCATTTATGAAAATGAAGCGATCAGCTATTTTTATTAACGCGGGACGCGGGGCGGTTGTGGACGAAGAAGCGTTATATGATGCGTTAATCAACCGACATATTGCTGGTGCGGGGCTAGATGTATTTGCACAAGAGCCGATTCGTTCGGACCATCCGCTATTACAATTACCGAACGTTGTTGCTTTGCCGCATATCGGGAGTGCGACGAAAGAAACGAGGTATGCGATGATGCAACTATGTTGTCGCAACGTGATAGCCGTGCTAGAAGGAAAGGAGCCTTATACACCTGTACAGAGCCAATAGGCTCTTTTTTTATTTTTTTAGAAAATTTTTAAACATAAAACGTTTTCATATGGTACGATAATGAAAATAAGGATTGTAAAAGAAATGGAGATCCTCTATAATGTCTACTATACAAAAACAAATGTTCATTACAGAAAAACAAGAGGTGGGGAAGATGGTAAAAAGCGTATCAGTTGGATTGTTAGGATTAGGAACGGTTGGCAGTGGAGTTGTGAAAATTATTAAAAATCATCAAGATAAATTGATGCACCAAATTGGTTGCCCTGTTGAAATCAAAAAAGTTGCTGTGCGTGATCGCGATAAAAAAAGAGATGTCGTTTTGCCAGAGTCAGTCTTAACGACAAACGTAGAAGAAGTCATTCATGACCCAGACATCGATGTCGTCATTGAAGTCATGGGAGGCATTGAAGAAACGCGACGATATATATTACAGGCATTAAAAAACGGAAAACATGTTGTGACGGCAAATAAAGACTTAATGGCGCTGTATGGAACAGAGTTGCTTTCCGTCGCATCTGAACACGGTTGCGATTTGTTTTATGAAGCAAGTGTCGCAGGAGGAATTCCGATTTTACGCAGCCTTGTAGACGGATTAGCTTCTGATCGAATTACAAAAATGATGGGCATCGTAAACGGGACAACAAACTATATTTTAACAAAAATGAGTAAATTTAATAGAAAATATGAAGAAGTATTAGCAGAAGCGCAGGCGCTCGGTTATGCTGAGGCAGATCCGACATCAGATGTAGAAGGACTAGATGCAGCAAGAAAAATGGCGATTTTAGCTCGCCTTGGTTTTTCGATGAATATTGATTTGCAAGATGTATACGTCAAAGGAATTACTGGAATTACAGAAGAAGATTTAAATTACAGCAAACGACTCGGTTATACGATGAAATTAATCGGTATTGCCCATCGAGACGGAGAGAAAGTAGAAGTGAGTGTGCAACCGACATTGTTGCCAGACACACATCCACTTGCGTCTGTCAATGATGAGTATAATGCCGTTTACGTTTACGGTGAAGCGGTTGGAGAGACGATGTTCTATGGTCCGGGAGCAGGAAGCTTACCGACAGCAACATCCGTTGTGTCGGACTTAGTTGCTGTAATGAAAAATATGCGCCTTGGGGTCAATGGAAGAAGCGCAGTTACCCCACAATACGATAAGCAGTTAAAAGACGATAGCGAAATATACTCGAAATATTTCTTACGTATTCATGTAAAAGATCAAGTTGGAGCGTTTGCGAAAATTACATCACTTTTTTCAGAACGTGGAGTAAGTTTTGAAAAAATTTTACAATTACCTTTAAAACAAAAAGACTTGGCAGAAATTGTTCTTGTTACGCATCAAGCATCTTTAAAAGATTATCGTGATGTGTTGCAACAGTTGCGCGATTTAGAAGTTGTCGAAGAAGTGAAAAGTTCGTATCGAGTAGAAGGGGAAGGTGCGCTGTAATGTGGAGGGGATTGTTACATCATTATCGTGAATATTTACCGGTGACAGATAAAACACCGATGTTATCGTTAAATGAGGGGAATACACCTCTCATTCCGCTTATTCATTTATCGGAAAGACTCGGTGTAGAATTATACGTCAAAACAGAGGGGGCTAACCCAACGGGATCTTTTAAAGATCGCGGGATGGTTATGGCTGTTGCGAAGGCAAAAGAAGAAGGAAGCGATACAATTATTTGCGCTTCGACAGGCAACACATCTGCCGCTGCCGCTGCGTATGCTGCACGGGCAAATATGCGCTGCATTATCGTCATTCCTGACGGGAAAATTGCGCTCGGAAAGTTAGCGCAGGCGGTCATGTATGGGGCAGAAATTGTTGCGATTCAAGGAAATTTCGATCACGCATTAAAAATGGTGCGTCGTTTAAGCGAAATGGCTCCGGTGACGCTTGTCAATTCGGTCAATCCGTATCGTATTGAAGGGCAAAAAACAGCAGCGTTCGAAATTTGTGAGCAACTTGGGCAAGCCCCTGATATTCTTGCCATTCCAGTCGGAAATGCTGGGAATATTACAGCATATTGGAAAGGATTTAAACAATTTCATGAAAAACATGGAACAACATTGCCGCAAATGCGTGGGTTTGAAGCAGAAGGAGCGGCAGCAATTGTTCGTAACGAAGTGATCGAAAACCCAGAAACGATTGCGACAGCGATTCGAATCGGTAATCCAGCGAGCTGGGAATATGCTGTTCAAGCTGCCAACGAATCGGGAGGAAAAATTGATGAGGTGACAGATGCCCAAATTTTAGATGCGTACCGTCTACTTGCACGAGAAGAAGGAATTTTTGCAGAACCTGCTTCATGCGCGTCAATTGCTGGTGTCATGAAGCAAGTGGAGAGCGGAGAAATTGCAAAAGGAAGCCGAATTGTTGCGGTGTTGACTGGAAATGGATTAAAAGATCCAAATGTAGCGATGGACGCGACGAATATTCAACTGATCGTTTTGCCAAATGACGAAGAAGCGGTGTTTGCGCATATTCAAGGAGCGGTCCTTCAATGAATGATGGAGAGATGTTAAAAATTGTCGTGCCAGGAAGCACAGCAAACCTTGGACCTGGCTTTGATTCGATCGGATTGGCTGTATCGTTGCATTTAACGTTAGAAGTTGTTCGTGCTGAGGTGTGGGAATTTATCCCGAAAACAAGTGAAGTAAAAAGTATTCCAACAGGTGAAAGTAATTTAATTTATCAAGTAGCCAGTCAACTCGCTCGTCAGTATGGTGTAGTGCTACCTCCGTGTCGCGTGTTTGTATCAAGTAACATTCCATTTACGAGAGGGTTAGGTAGTAGCGCAGCTGCCATTATAGCGGCCATTGAGCTAGCAAATGAACTTGGACATCTTGATTTGTCACAGGAGGAAAAAATGCGCATAGCTAGCGTATATGAAGGTCATCCTGACAATGTCGGTGCTTCTTTATATGGGGGAGTAGTCATTGGAAGTCATTTGAAAGACCGTACACATGTTGTGCACATCCCTTCCATTCCAGTTGATTTAATTGCTGTCATTCCGGCGTATGAATTGGAAACAAAAAAGTCTCGCACTGTTCTTCCTAGCGCATTTACGCGCGAGCAAGCAGTCGAGGCAAGCGCAATTAGTAACGTGCTTGTGGCGGCATTGCTTACAAACCATTGGTCGCTCGTTGGTGAGATGATGGATGCAGATTTATTTCATCAACCATATCGTGAATGTCTCGTACCCGAATTGCAACATGTGCGTACCATAGCAAAACGGAATGGGGCGTTTGGGGTCGCGCTAAGCGGTGCGGGTCCAACTGTTCTTTGTTTTGCTGAACAAGGGAGAGGGAAAGAAGTATATGATGCGCTTGTGGCAACATTTCCACATTGTGATGTTCGAATGTTGTCAGTAGAGACGAAAGGTAGTTGTGTATATAAAATGGCGTTAGAGAAATAAATGATTTTCTTCATATGAAAAGGGGATGTACTTCTCGTACACCCCTTTTACTTTAAAACACTTGTTCAACTTCAACAACGCCAGGAACTTCTTCAAGTAATGCGCGCTCAATACCAGCTTTTAATGTGATCGTTGAGCTTGGGCAGCTTCCGCACGCACCGAGAAGGCGAAGTTTAACAACGCCGTCTTCTACATCGACTAATTCGCAATCCCCGCCATCGCGAAGTAAAAATGGACGAAGTTTATCTAACACTTCTTGCACTTGTTGTTTAATATCTTGATCTGCCATTTTCATCGACTCCTTTCACTAATTTTATTATAATCATCATGATGAAAAAAATCTATCAACGTTACTTAACTTTTTTCCAGGGGAGAGAATAAATATGATTGAAATATGTGTGTATGGAGCGGATACGATTTGTGCTTCTTGTGTCGGTGCACCATCATCAAAAGATACGTATGAATGGCTTCAAGCTGCCATTTCGCGCAAATATCCGAACGATTCATTTCAATTTGTGTATGTTGATATTTTTCATCCACCGGAAGATGAAGAAAAACGTCAATGGGCACAAAAGGTCATTGACGAAGACTTATTTTATCCTGTCATTGTCATTGATGGTGAAATTGTTGATGAAGGAAATCCGAAATTAAAAAACATTTATGAAGCGATTGAAAAAAGGGCGAAGTAACTCGCCCTCATTCATTTTACATAACGCAAATCAGTAATTTGTGCTTCATGTTCAATGGAACGTTTAGAAAGTACATCTAAAATACGCTCTTGTCTTTTCTGATTTGCTTCAATATTTTTGACGATTTCATTCGTTTCAAGTACAGCTTGTTGGATCATTTTCAAGTCTTGCTTTGTAGCCATGGCTTTGAGGTCTTCTTTTGTAGCCATGTTTTCGAGATCTTGTTTTGAGGCCATGGCTTTGAGGTCTTCTTTTGTGACCATATTTTCGAGATCTTGTTTTGCAGCCATGGCTTTGAGGTCTTCTTTTGTAGCCATGTTTTCGAGATCTTGTTTTGTAGCCATAGCTTTGAGGTCTTCTTTTGTGGCCATGTTTTCGAGATCTTGCTTTGTAGCCATGGCTTTGAGGTCTTCTTTTGTGACCATATTTTCGAGATCTTGTTTTGTGGCCACTGTCTGTTTCATATTATTGATTTCTGCTTGAAGTTCGTTTAACTTTGTGAGAACTTGCTGGAGAACGGCTTCCAACATTTATCCCTCCTTTCTACTTGTTATGTGTATAAAGAAAACACCTTAATAAAAATCTAAGGTGTTTTCGGCATGAGAAGATCATTATTTTGTTATGCTATGCTTATCATACCATAGTGTCAAACAAAAAACAGCACATGTTTATACAAAAAATCTAGGTAATTAATATCCGTTATGGTACTTGTACATCCATAAGACGCCTGATTTTAGTAGACGTGGAACTCGTCCGGTTAGTGGGCGGTCGGCAACGAGGCCAAAGCCATGTTTTTTGCCTAATGATCCTAAAATACCTTTTAACTTAATTGGCGGAAATTCGCTTGGTGGTTCTTCGTCTTTCCATCTTTTTTGTAATACTTGAGCGATTTGTTCCGCTTGGCCTTCGGCAAGTTGGGCGCTCGGAGCGTGCGGTAAGCTTGCGCAATCTCCAACAACGTATACATTTTCTATATTTGGAATATGATGTCGAGGTGTTAATACGACACGCCCTTGACTGTCTTTTTCCACATCGAGTTCGCGGACGACACGATTCGGCTGAATGCCGGCAGTCCATACAATCGCATCGCAATGGATTGCTTCATCGTGATTATACAACGTATGTTCCTCAACTTTTGTAATGTTTGATTGACGAATGAGTTCCACACCATGCGAATGAAACCATTGCTCTACATAATGGCTTAGCCGCTCTGGAAACATGGATAAAATGCGTGTGCCGCGATCAAACAGTTTAACGTGTAAATCTGGACGACTTTCAACTAATTCGCTTGCCAATTCTACACCGCTTAATCCCGCACCGACGACACCGACGATGCTATGTGGTGGGAGATTGCTTAGTTTTTGATACGTTTCTCTTGCTTTATCAATTGTTTGAATGCTATAAGTAAAAATGTCTGCACCGGGTACACCGTGATATTTATCTTCACAACCTAATCCGATGACTAAGTCATCATACGGAATACACGTTCCGTCTTGAAGATGAACAACTTCATGATGCAAATCAATTTTTTTGACCTCACCAAAAACGTAAGATAGGCGAGGGTGTTCTGGGAATGGAACGCGAATGTGCTGGTCACTAATCGTCCCAGCAGCTAAAGCATAATATTCTGTTTTTAAACAATGGTATGGAACACGATCAATTAATGTAATATGGATATGTTCTGGTAAATTCGGAAGGATGCGGAGTAAGATGCGCATATTTCCGTATCCGCCGCCAAGTAGCACGAGGTTTCTCATGGAAGCTTTCCCCTTTTGATAAAATTCGACCACTAAAAGTATAGCGAAATTGTGACAAAATAACAACATTTTTTCGAGAAACATGAATAATTAAGATGTTTTTCTTATGTCAATATTACATCATTTTTAGTGAAAGTGTTATAATATTAAGATTGAGGTGAATACATTGTTAAAACCGATCGTTGAATTTTGTATAAGTAATTTAGCCAATGGTTCACAACGCGCGCTAGAGCAACTTGAAAAAGATCCGAATTTAGACATTATTGAATACGGATGTTTAGGATACTGTGGAAAATGTGCCAATATGTTATTTGCGATGGTAAATGGGGATATTGTTACAGCAGAGGATGCAGAGCAGCTCGTTGAGCGAGTGTATGCATATATTGAAGAAAATCCAATGTTTTAGGGGGCTATTGCGCCCCCTTTTTTTCTTCGCGAATTTCTTGCCAACGGTCGTAAGCCATATTGACAATTCCTTTTTCAATCGTCTCTTTTTTTCTAGCAATGACGCGCGAAAAATAAATGATCGCTTGTTTTTCTTTTCCTAGCCTACGATACAATTCTCCGATTAAATACAATAAGCGCACTTCGGACATATGTGTGTGAACAAAATCATCTGCTTCATAAGAAGCGATATATTGCTCGAGCGCTAATCGCATAAATCGCCGTTCTTCTTCGCTTTTTTGGTTTGAACGATATAACCATGCAAGACGCATATAAAGTCCAGCGAGCGTAATATGTTTTTCTTTTTTCAATGTGGCGGAATAAATGCCGAGCTTGTATGTATCAATGGCCTCAGCAAATGTACGAGCCCCGCTGTAATTTTTTCCGCGCCAATTGGCGCAAATGTTTTGTTGAATGGCCTCAAGCGTTTGTGGTGGGAAATATGTTGAAAATTCTTCTGTTGCCGCAAATCCGCAATGTGGACAAACGTGTACATAATACAAAAGCGGATTCGCTTCTTCGCTCGCATAATATGAGCAAAAGTCAGTGTCGTGCCGGATAGGACGAATGAAACGCGAACGGACTTTTTTCGTTGTATATGTTTGTTTACAAACAAGACATGTGACGGTACGATCATATAAAATATCCATTATGTTCCCTGCCTTGTAGGATTGATAGTCATATTATACTATATGTTTCTCGGATTGCCTGTGACTTTTTATATATTTGTAAAAAAGTTGTCACGTTCATGGCAACGATGTATAGTGTTATTAAACATGTATGCGGAGGGACAGTATGAGAAGTTTTTCGTTCACGAAAATGCATGGATTAGGAAATAGTTATATTTATGTCAATATGTTTACAGAGCGTTTAGCAGAAGAGGAATTATCTTATATTGCAAAGCGAGTGGCAAATGTACATACAGGGATCGGATCAGATGGACTCATTTTAATTTGCCCATCTGATGTGGCACCGGTGAAAATGCGAATTTTTAATAGCGATGGATCGGAAGGGAAAAATTGTGGCAACGGGTTGCGATGCGTAGCGAAATATGTATATGAACATGGCATCGTTCAAGAGGAACAGTTTCTCATTGAAACATTATCAGGTCTTGTTCAAGCTCGCGTTTTTGTAGAAGATGGAAAAGTCAATAGTGTGGAAATCAATATGGGAAAACCTCGTTTATCTCGTGGAGAAATACCGATGGTCGGAGAAGAAAACGATGTAGTTATTAACGAACGAATTGATTTTGCAGGGCATACGTATTATATGACAGGTGTATCGATGGGGAATCCTCATGCGGTATTTTATGTTGATCGTATTGAGGAGGCGCCAGTAACGACGCTTGGACCGACCGTTGAAAAAGATGAGCGCTTTCCAGAGGGAATAAATGTCGAGTTTGTAGAAGTGGTGAATGAACGTGAGCTTCATTTTCGCGTATGGGAGCGAGGATCAGGAGTAACCGAGGCGTGTGGCACTGGAGCATGTGCAGCGGTTGTGGCGTCGGTGCTAAATGGAAAAACGAAGCGAAATGAGGAAACGGTTGTTCATTTAGCTGGTGGAGATTTGTATATTACGTGGAAAGAAAATGGCGATGTGTTGATGCGCGGTGCTGCAGAAACGATTTGTACAGGTGTATACTATTATTAAAAAGGAGTGAAGTTCAATGGAACAAATTGTGATACTCACAGAAAAAGCGACGGAGCAAGTGAAACAGATGATGAAAGAAAGCGGAGAAGAGAACGTTTATTTTCGTGTCGGTGTTTATGGTGGAGGATGTAGCGGATTATCTTATGCGATGGGGTTTGAGCATCAGAAGCGTGAAGAGGATTATGAGTTTGAACAAGACGGTTTGCGTATATTAGTCGATAAAGAAAGTGCACTTGTATTAAAAGGAACGACGATTGATTACGAACAAGGAGCGATGGGTGGCGGATTTACGATTCACAATCCGAATGCCATTGCTTCGTGCGGCTGCGGTTCATCGTTCCGTACAGCGACACATACTGGTACGCCAGAAGAATGTTAAAAGGCCCCCGATGTAAAGTGGCACCCATGTCAAGGACACTATAAAAAAAGAGATTAAGCAGCTAGAAGATGATTCCTATATTGAATAGGGGTCATCTTTTTTAAATTCCACTGATAGCGGTAATTGTTATAGTAAACCATGTAATGATTAATTTTTGACTTCAATTCCTTCAATGTTCTTGCCGATTTATAATCCACTTCATCCTTAAGGTGGCCAAAGAATGATTCTTGAGGGGCATTATCCCAACAGTTGCCTCTTCGTGACATAGACTGGCCCAGGCCATACTCCTTTAAAAGCTTCTGGTAACGTGGGCTTGTATAGTGGCTTCCCTGATCCGAGTGGATAAAAGCCTCTTCATGGAGAGTAATTTTCTTATTGTTCATCAATTGATGGATCGTCTGGGTGGCGATGTCCAAGGTGATGCGATCAGACACATGGTAAGCCAGGATTTCATTGGTGGAGGCGTCTTTTACGGTCGACAAATAAGCCATACAATTTCCGTTATATGGAAGATAAGTGATATCCGTAAGTAGTACTTTCCCGGGGATTCCCTGCTTGAATTCCCTGTTTAATTTGTTCGGGACAACCTGATGCTCCTTCGTTGCTTTAGCGATCTTTTTATAAGGGTTAGGCTTTCGGTGAGGACAGACGATTCCGTATGTCCTCATGATCCTCTGGATCTTTTTACGGCTGAAGATCATATCAAACTCATTCTCCAATATCATTTTGATAGAGCGTGAACCTTTCTTATATCCCCGCCGGTCAAAGGCCTTTAAGATGATTTCCTTCGCTTCAAGGTCCAATTTCTCCCGTGCTTCCCGGACAGAGGAAGCCTTCAGGTAGCTGTAATATCCCGACCGTGAGACATCCAGAAGGTCACAAAAATACCTGGTCATCCCCTTGAATCCATTCTGTTCAATGGTCTCCTGTATCAATTGGTACGCTTTATTCGGATTGAGATTTTCCCTTGCGTTTAGCAGCCTCCTTTCGGTCAATTCTAGCTTTTTTAACAGCTCCACCTGTCCTTCCAACAGCTCAATTCTGGCCCTTTGCCTTTCAATCACTTCGGACTGTGTAAGCTCACGCTTTAAGGGTCTCCCAGAAGCCGTTTTCCTTGAATCTGTAAGCCCTATCAGGCCATTCTTTTCATAGGCTTTTTTCCATCTATGGGCTGACTGTTCAATTCGTTTTATGCCGATAACGTCCACATCAAAGCCGTTTTCCTCAAAGATCTGACGAGGGAATTTGCCAGCTTGGTATTCATCTATAAATCTATTTTTAAAATCGTCAGTATAGGTAATAGACCTTTCGCTGACACGTTGTACATTTGGATTTTTTTGAAGTATGTTTATCTCTTTAGATGAAAAAGTTATTTTACTCATATTGTCCCCTACCCCCCATATTCTGAAATTCAAGTATATAAAAATACCTGTAGGTTGAACACTCTTTTTTTCGAGTGTCCTACCTACAGGTACCATTTTAATGAGGAGGCCTTTTTCTTATTCAAACATCGATGTAGAATGAAGCGGTTGTACTTTTGCGCTTGGATCAATGTATGATTTTGCATTGTTGACCGCTGTTGGCGCTTCACCGAATCCGCAAGCGATTAACTTGACTTTTCCTTCGTATGTGCAAATGTCGCCGGCTGCATACACACCTGGAATGTTTGTTTCCATTTTGGAGTTTACTTTAATGCAGTTTTTCTCAATTTCTAATCCCCACTCTTTAATTGGGCCGAGCGAAGAAATGAAGCCATAGTTGACAATTACAGCATCAACATCAACGATTTCGCGCGCTTTCGTTTTCACTTCTTCTAAAACGACTTGTTTGATGCCGTTTTCATCTCCGATTAATTCGACAGGAACGAACGGTGTTTTGACGTCGACAGACGAGTTCATTAAGTTTTCAACGCTATGTTCATGAGCACGGAATTTATCGCGTCGGTGCACGATCGTTACTTTTTTCGCAATTGGCTCAAGCATAAGTGCCCAGTCAACTGCAGAGTCGCCACCGCCACATACAAGTACATTTTGACCGGCGAATTGATTTAAATCGGCAACGAAGTAATGTAAGTTCTTTCCTTCATACTGTGCGGCGCTTTCGAGTTCTAATCGACGAGGTTGGAACGCGCCATTTCCGGCAGTAATAATGACCGCTTTAGAATAATGAATTTCTTTATTTGTTGTTAGTTTAAATGTGCCATCTTCCAATTTTTCTAACTTTTCGACAGACTGTTCTAAACAAACGGTTGGGTTAAATTTACTCATTTGCTCTTTTAAATTGTCAATCAGTTGTTGGGCGCGAATTTTTGGAAATCCCGCTACATCATATATGTATTTTTCAGGGTAAAGTGCAGAAAGTTGTCCACCAAGCTGCGGTAAACTCTCGATAATTTTCACCGTTGCTTGTCGCATTCCTCCATAAAACGCCGTAAACAAGCCAACAGGTCCTCCACCGATTACAGTAATATCGTACAGTTTTTGATCTTCTTTCACGTTCATTCCTCCTAAAACGTAAATTCTCACGTATTATCATACCATAAAAAATGGTTGAACGCTTTTGTTGTTTTGAAAATTTCGACATGAACTCGACAAAAATTATGGCCAAAAATTGAACAAATAACTCTTGAAAAAGAGAGAAAAAAAGAATAAGATGTTAACGTAGAAATGACAACTTTGTTACAAAACGTTGTATTTTTTTGGTCTATTTCGTGAATAAATTCACAAAATTTTTAAACGATAAAAATCGTTCAACAAGCGCAAGCTAAAAAAAATAAGAAAAGGTGGAAGTGATTCGCTTGAAGAAGCCAAATGTTGTTGTATTAGGTGCAGGTTATGGTGGATTAATGACAGTGACGCGTTTACAAAAGATGATTGGCGTCAATGAGGCAAGCATTACGCTTGTCAACAAACATGATTACCATTATGAATCAACATGGTTGCATGAGGCAGCTGCAGGAACGTTGCATCACGAGCGCGTTCGTTATGCAATTGCAGATGTCATCGATCAAAGTAAAGTAAAATTTATTCAAGATACGGTTGAAAAAATCAACCTCGAACAAAAACAAGTATTGCTTCAAAACCATGAGCCGTTAACGTATGATTATTTAGTTGTTGCTCTTGGATTTGAATCTGAAACGTTTGGCATTAAAGGCTTAAAAGAATATGCCTTCTCGATTGCGAACGTTAACGCTGCACGTCAAATTCGCGAGCATATTGAATACCAATTTGCGACATATAGCACAGAAGAAGAAAAACGTGATGAGCGTTTGACGATTGTCGTTGGTGGTGCAGGATTTACAGGTATCGAATTTTTAGGTGAGCTTGTAAACCGTGTCCCAGAACTTTGCCGTGAATATGACGTTGATCCAAATAAAGTGCGCATCATCTGCGTAGAAGCAGCACCGACAGTTCTGCCTGGTTTTGACCCAGAACTTGTTGAATATGCGGTAAATGTTCTTGAGAAAAAAGGTGTCGAATTTAAAATTGGTACAGCGATTAAAGAATGTACACCAGAAGGCATTATCGTTAGCAAAGACGATCAAGTAGAAGAAATTAAAGCAGGAACAGTTGTATGGGCGGCTGGAGTACGCGGAAGTCACGTCATTGACGAATCAGGATTTGAAGCGATGCGCGGTCGTGTGAAAGTCGATCCATTCTTACGTGCCCCAGGACATGAAGATGTGTTTGTTGTTGGAGACTGTGCGTTAATTATTAACGAAGAAACAAACCGTCCATATCCGCCAACAGCGCAAATTGCAATGCAACAAGGGGAAGTTTGCGCGAAAAACTTAGCTGTGTTAATTCGTGGTCAAGGGGAATTACAACCGTTTAAACCAGATCTAAAAGGAACAGTATGTTCGCTTGGACACGATGATGCGATCGGCGTCGTATTTGGCAAGAAAATTTGGGGGGCAAAAGCGAGCGTCATGAAAAAAGTAATTGACAACCGTGCCCTTTACTTAATTGGTGGTCCAACACTTGTTGCGAAAAAAGGAAAATTTAAGCTATTGTAAAAACGAGCGAAGCGACTTTTCGCTCGTTTTTTCTTTACAAATGATATATTTTTATGTATAATTATCTGAAAATTAAGAAAAAGGAGAGAGGGCTATGAATAAAACAACGTGCCAATATTGCGCTGGAAACGGTTATGTTCATGTTGCGGTTGGAGGGTCAGAAACTTGTCACTATTGTGAAGGGACGGGAGTAGAAAAAGATGAAGTGGCAATGAAGCAATAATTGACTCATGTTTTCGCTTTCAGTACACTTAAAATGGTGTATTGGAGGTGAAAACGTATGGAGATGAGCATTCCTGTTTTATTTATTTCTATCTTATTGTTTTTTGTTTTATTTTTTGGCATTGGTTTTTTATTAAATATGATTTTACGAACGACGTGGACGATGGCGATATTAAGCCCGTTCGTTTTATTATTGTGGATTGATCAAATTTCTATAATGGACTATGTCACAAACCCATCTGCATCTTTTGCTCATGTGAAAGAGCGAATAGGATCGTTAGCGAGTGCGGATTTAATCATTTTAAGTAGCGGGATTGTAGGTGCAATTGTTTCAGGTATTGTCATTCAAACATTGCGTAAAAAAGGATATCGTATGTTTTAAACCTTCACAATCGTGGAGGTTTTTTTATTTCTCTTGCGGTGGATGTATATTTTTTTTGAATGTTGGAAAGAAATACAACCGTGGGAGGAGTGAATAAATGGGTATAAAATGGTTAAGACGAACGACCATGGTTGTATTGTTTATGTGTGCGTTCATGACGACATTTCAATCGATATCAGGCGTTGAAGCGAAGATGCTATCTGATTGGTTTTCACCTTCACGTTTTTCTTTTTTCTCATTCAAGTCGTTGTTTTCAACGGATACGTATGAGTATGTAGCAGATCGTTTTCGAAAAAATGAGAAGCAAGTGACACAACTATCATCCCAACAAACAACAAACGAATCGTTGACGTTAGAAGAAGCATTCGATTGGTCGCAATATCCGTCCGTTACTGTTGTAGCAACAGGATATACGGCTGGAGTGGAATCAACAGGAAAAACGCCTGATCATCCGAGTTATGGGATCACATATTCAGGTGTGCGTGTGAAACGTGATTTGTATTCGACGATTGCAGCAGATTTAAACATTTTCCCAATTGGAACGATTTTATTTATTCCGGGATACGGATATGGTGTTGTCGCAGATACAGGATCAGCGATTAAAGGCCATAAAATTGATTTATATTACGAAACAGTAGATGATGTGTATAAACATTGGGGAAAGAAAAAAGTGAACGTATATGTCGTCAAACGCGGAGATGGAACATTATCTGAGCAAGAGATGATTGCACTGAACGAAAATGAATCGATGCAAGTGTTTCGGCAACAATATATAAAGAAAGAGGAAAAGGAAGTTGGTCTATAACCGAACTTCCTTTTCTTGTTATGCAACGTATTTGCTATATGCTTGATGTTCGTTTAGGGCTTTATAAATGCGTGGTGCCATGACACCGGCAACGACCGATAAGATGATATCTTTTGGAAGCGGAACGAGCATCCAGCTCCATGCCATCGTATAAGAAAAACCTTCTGGCGCGTCAGCCCATAATTTGAACGCGACATACATCCAATTTGTGCCGACAACGTAGTTAATGATCATGCCGATAATGGTTGCTGTGATAAAGCGTGCTACGGAACGATTTGCACTTTTTTCAATAAGTAAACCAGTGACGTATGCTGCAAGAATAAAAGAAAGAATAAAGCCAAACGTTGGGGCAACGATCGTTGAAAACCCTCCGCTAAAACGGGCGAAAACAGGTGCGCCGAATAATCCGATGAGCATATATACAGTCATTGCTATTGCTCCTCGTTTTGCTCCAAGAATGGCGCCAGCTAATACGCAAAAAAATGTTTGTAACGTGATTGGAACTCCACCAATAACGAGAAAAGGAGCCCACGATGTAATGTTTGCTCCGATCGCCATTAACGCTGCAAACATGGCGATAAACGTTAAGTCTCTCGCTCGCATTTGTTAACCTCCTTTTTTTATTTGTTAACGAAATGGTATATGATAAAACAAAAAATGTCAATACATAAGTGCAACGTACTTGTGCAACATAACAATACGGAGGGGATGACAATGAGGGAAGAGGAACAATTGCTTCGCGCAAATCGATTAGGTGCAAAAGAAGATATGATTCATATAAGTGAAACGGATGATGGACATGATTTGCGCGATGCAGCCTATATAGGTGAAAAGCAGATGGCGGCACCGAATTATCGCCAGTAAAGCAAGAAGGTGAGTTGGCAACAAGGCGACTCGCCTTTTTTTGGTGAAAGTGTAATGTGAATCGTATTTGGATTAAAAGAGATTTTCATTTCCGATTCGATGCCGATGGATTGAAGTTGCTTTTGTACTTCTTCTTGTTTTGATTGTTGGGCTTTTTCCATTAACTGTTTTGCAAAAGTAGGATCGTTTGCGATTTTTGTCGAAATGGTCGTGGCATCTTTCAATAGTTTTTGTATCGCTTTTGCTGATTGTGTAAATTGTGTAATATCAACGTTTGGATACATTGTTCTCCCTCCTTGGAAGCAGTATATGACGAAAAGAAAAAAACGCTCAAAGGCGAGCCTTGAGCGTTTTTATAAGTAACGAATGAATATATACGCGTGTGAAATAAGCAAGGAAATGAGCGTCAGCGGTGCTCCGATTTTTAGAAAATCAAAGTAGCTAAATCCATGACCTTCACGTGAAGCAATCCCTGCAACGATAACGTTTGCAGATGCTCCAATTAACGTTCCGTTTCCACCTAAACAAGCGCCAAGCGCTAACGACCACCATAAGACGTCGATTTGTGCTGAGTCTGGAGATAACCCCATGCCGACAGCCATATCTTGAATGAGTGGGATCATCGTTGCAACAAACGGAATGTTGTCAATTGTTGCAGAAGCGATTCCAGACACCCAAAGAATTAAATAAGACGCATAATGAATATTTCCTCCTGTGATTTCCAATGCTTTCTCGGCCAAACTTTTAATAAGCCCGATATCGACGAGCCCCCCAACGAGTGTAAACAATCCAGCAAAAAAGAAAATGGTTGTCCACTCAACAGAAGCGAACACTTCTTCTAAGTCGTGTTCTTTTACGCCGATCATCATTAAAATGACAGCGCCTGTCATTGCGATGACTGCCGCATCGACGTGAATCACTGAATGGAGCATAAAACCTAAAATTGTTAATCCAAGCACAGAAACGGACTTTTTCAATAGTACGGCATCTTTAATGTATTGTTTTTCATCGAGTTTCATGAGCCGTTCGATGAGCGCAGCATTTGCTTGAAGACGTTTGCGATAAAACACGTACAAAATAGCAATAACAACAGCCATGATGACGAGAACAACAGGACCTAAATTAAATAAAAAGTCGTTAAACGTTAAATGTTTATTGGCAGAGCCGATCATAATGTTTGGCGGATCTCCAATTAATGTTGCTGTACCACCGATATTTGAGAAAAGCACTTCAGAAATTAAAAACGGAACAGGGTCTACTTCTAACATACGTGTAATAGAAAATGTAACCGGAACAATTAACAAAACGGTTGTCACATTGTCGAGAAAGGCAGAAAGAACAGCTGTCAGCAATGATAAAATGACTAAAATGTTAATTGGGCTTCCTTTCGCCATTTTTGCAGCTTTAACCGCAACATATTGGAAAAAGCCAGATTTGCTCGTAATGCTAACAAGGATCATCATACCGATTAAAAGCGTGATTGTTCCCCATTCGATATGATGCGTGTATGCTTGATGTAAATCAACGATGCCGAAAATAATCATAAAAGCGGCACCTAATAAAGCGATGACAGCACGATTCACTTTTTCTGAGATGATAATGGCGTATGTAATCAAAAAGATTGCAATGGCCGCATAGTATTGAAAATTGCTTACTTCATGAGTGATTGCCTCATGCACGATCTGTCATTCCTTTCTTTTTTACTTTTTTAGTGGCTGGGAGCAGCTTGGACATGTTAAATGCGTCGTGTCAGCGTTTACATTGCGAATATAAAAAGAAAACCCGCAGTTCGCGCATTCGATTTGTGATAAGCGATCGATAAACAATTTTGTGGATGGTGACCCTTGTTTCGTTGTATCGATAACTTCCACATGCACATGCTCACGGGAATCGTCTTCTGCAAGCACTTGTCCTTCTGTTTCTTCTTTTACCCGCCATCCGTGATCTAAAATATGTTGCTCTAGTTGGCTATGAGAAGAGTTTGCTAACATATCTTCAGCTAATGTCATCAACTGTTCATTTGTTAAAGATTCAAATGGAATTTTTTGTTTTTGTTCGTTCCAATACCCCCTTAATTGTGCTTCTGTAAATACGAATGTGATGACTTTGTGGATCACGACGTTTTTCAAACAAATACGCCTCCCCTTTTTTGTTTACGAATCCAATTATATTCCTTTTTGCGAAGTGATACAATTGTCTTTATGATATAATGAGTGAGAAGATATATGGAGAGGTTGATTGTATGACTGACATCATATTTGGATTGTTTTTATACTTCCCAGAAGATAAAACAGAGTACATTCCTGCTGCCATTTCATTTACGGCATTTTTTATTGCGGCTGTGTTGACGATGCGGGCCATTATAAAAATTTCAAAACGTCAAGAAGAAAAAGCGAAGCAATTAGAAGAACAGCTGAAAAAACAACAAGTAAACGACTAAATGAACAAAAACTGGGCATAATAAGCTGTAAATATGTAGTTGGAGGGCTTATTGTGCGTCAAATGATTATATGTGTCGTTTTATTTCTTTTGAGCGGATGTATGGAAGAGAAAGTGAAAAACGTCGATGTCAATATGATAAATGAAGATAGTGACTCGATTGGGACGATTAAAATGTCGCAGCAACCTGAAGGAGTGAAACTCGATATTGATTTAAAAGGGCTGCCTCCAGGAGAACATGCGATCCATATTCATGACAAAGGAACATGCGAACCACCTACATTTCAATCAGCTGGGGAACATTTCAATCCAGAAGGAAAAGAGCACGGTCTCCTTCATCCGGAAGGAGCGCATGCAGGCGATTTACCGAATTTAATTGTAAAAGAAGATGGAACGGTGAAAGTGCAATTGATGGCTCCGAATGTCAATTTGTCAGAAGAGAAAAACGGCCTATTCACCAAAAACGGAACATCGATTGTCATCCACGAAGGAAAAGATGATGGGATGTCTCAGCCAGCAGGAAATGCAGGCAAGCGAATCGCATGCGGCGTGATTAAAAAACGGTAGTCGCAAGCGATGTCGTCTTGCTTATTTTTTTGAAAAAATGCGTGCATTTTTTTCTAAATTGTGTGAAAATTTATGGCAGGGGGGATTTGTATGAAACTAACTGAAAAAGAAATTGAAATTGTTGAATTGTTAGAAAAAAACGCGCGTCTGCCGATTGATACGATGGCGAAAATGGTTTCTCTATCGGTTTCAGAAGTAGAGGATATAATAAAAAAATTAGAAGAAGCGAAAGTGATTGTACAATATGCAACGATCGTGGACTGGCGGAAAGTAGATGGCCATGAAGGGGTGACAGCAATGATCGATGTCAAAGTGACACCGAAGCGTGGCGTTGGATTTGACGAGGTAGCCGAACGTATTTATCGCTTTCCGGAGGTTAAGTCTGTCTATTTGATGTCTGGTGCCTACGATTTATCTGTTGTCATTGAAGGACGTTCCATGTCTGAAATTGCCCATTTTGTTTCTGAAAAATTATCGACGCTCGATTCCGTCATTTCAACGACAACCCATTTTATTTTAAAGAAATATAAGCATGACGGCACCGTGTTTGAGCAAGGTGATCAAGATCGAAGAATCGTGGTGGCTCCGTGATGCAAAAGACGAAAACATATATATCTGACACTGTATCACGCTTAAAACCGTCTGGTATTCGTCGCTTTTTTGATTTAGCGGCAAGTATGGAAGGGGTCATTTCACTTGGAGTGGGCGAGCCCGATTTTATTACCCCTTGGAGTGTGCGGGAAGCTTGCATTTTATCATTAGAACAAGGCTATACATCATATACAGCGAACGCAGGTTTATGGGAGTTAAGAAAAGAAATTAGCGACTATGTAGCGCGTCGATTTCATGTGTTATATGATCCAGCTGATGAAATAATTGTGACGGTTGGGGCAAGTCAAGCGCTCGATGTGTCGCTTAGAGCCATTGTGAATCCAGGTGATGAAGTCATTGTTGTTGAGCCGAGCTTTGTTTCGTACGCACCGCTTGTTTCATTAGCTGGAGGTGTGCCAATTCCCATTCAAACGAGTGGAAAGCATCAATTCAAATTGCAACCAGAGCAAATTGAGCAAGTTGTGACGCCGAAAACGAAAGCGTTAATCATTTGTTCGCCAAACAATCCGACAGGAGCGGTGTTGAATGCGAAAGAATTGATGCAAATTGCGCACATTGTCGAAAAGCATGATTTGCTTGTCATTTCGGATGAAATTTATGCGGAGTTATGTTACGACGAACAATACACAAGCTTTCCGGCAATTGATCGCATGAGAGAGCGAACGATTTTAATTAATGGATTTTCGAAAGGCTTTGCGATGACAGGATGGCGCCTTGGATTTATTGCTGCACCGAGAGATTTCGCTACGGCGATGTTAAAAATTCATCAATACACGATGATGTGTGCACCGACGATGGCGCAATATGCTGCCATTGAAGCATTACAAAATGGAGCGGCTGATGTCGAACAAATGAAAAAAAGCTATCGGCAACGACGCAACTTCTTTGTTCAATCATTGAATGAAATCGGCCTTTCTTGCCATATGCCGGGAGGGGCGTTTTATGCATTTCCGTCCATTCAGTCAACAGGCATGACATCAGAGCAGTTTGCAGAGCGTTTATTGTTAGAAGAGAAAGTAGCTGTTGTTCCCGGCCATGTGTTTGGAGGAAGCGGGGAAGGATATATTCGTTGTTCATATGCATCATCGCTCGAACAATTGCAAGAGGCGATTCGGCGCATGAAGCGATTTCTTGAACGACTGTAAAAAAAGCTGACGCGCTGTCAGCTTTCTTTGTTGTATTTCAATTCATATAACATTTGCATGACGCGCAAAAAGTCTTCTTCACTAAATTCTTTTGCTTTTCGCAAAATAAGTTTTGCGCGCTTAATGCCAATTTCTTTAATTAAATATTCGATTTCTGGATCGAGACTAGATGAATTGGATAAATCGGCACGCTCTAATAATTCAGATGCAGGGACATCGAGCGCAGTGCAAAGTTTTAAAATAGTTGGTGTGTCAGGGACTTGCTCCCCGGATTCGTATTTTTGAATGGTTGCTACCCCTACCCGAACTTTCATGGCCAACTCTTGTTGTGACATATTTCGCTGTTCCCGATACATGCGAATATTTTCACCAATTGTACTCATTTATTCTCCCACCTCTCCAAAATTCGTTTACATATTTATCATACCATGTTCCTATTTATCCTCGTGCACAAAATTAACACTTTTTCAGTGAATTATGTTACAATTTTTCAAAAAACGAGGAGTGTTTCATTTGGAGTGGAAGGAAGGTGCGATTGTTACGGGTGTTGTGACGGGAATACAGCCATATGGGATATTTGTATCGCTTGATGAAC
This sequence comes from Anoxybacillus gonensis, assembly GCF_001187595.1. Lineage (GTDB taxonomy): Bacteria > Bacillota > Bacilli > Bacillales > Anoxybacillaceae > Anoxybacillus > Anoxybacillus gonensis. Next base: position 2,387,087 of record NZ_CP012152.1, on the reverse strand, counting down.
GAACTCAAGGACTCATTCATATTTCAGAAATTACAGATGGGTATGTAAAAAATATTTATGATTATGTGGATGTAGGAGAATGTGTTCGGGTAAAAATTATCGCGATCGATGAAAAAACGAAGCGAATTAGCTTATCGTTGCGTGATGTTGATCATGACACAACGAATATCGAAACCCCTTTAGGATTTCAACCGTTAAAAATGCAACTAGAAAAATGGATTGCTGAAGCGAAAAAAACGTACAACTCACCGAATGATCGGTGAGTTGTACGTTTATGTTCTCGATATTTTTGGTTCTGTACGTCCGAGTTCTTCCGTCGGTTTAAACAGCAATACAAGGTTAATGAGCCCAGCAATTCCGACGAGAGCGTAAACAATGCGAGCGAAAGCCGATGCTTGACCACCGAAAATAGCTGCCACAAGATCGAAGCGGAAAAAGCCAATGAGCCCCCAGTTTAGCGCTCCAATAACAGTAAGCAATAGTGCGATTCGTTGTAACGTGCTCATGTTCATCCTCCTTTAAAACATCGTATTCATTTATAGAATGGATCATTTGAAGAGAAGTATGCATAAAAAATGCAATTTTCTTTACTTATTTGTTTCTTTTGGAAATAATGAAAGGAAGGAGGGATAAACATGGAAAATTTCGTTTTTCATAATCCAACGAAATTAATTTTCGGTAGAGGACAGATTGAACATTTGAAAAAGGAACTTCATTCGTATGAACGCATTTTAATCGTATATGGCGGAGGAAGCATTAAGAAAAATGGCGTATATGATGATGTCATATCTATTTTGCGTTCATTAAATAAGTCTTGGACTGAGCTTGCTGGTGTTGAACCAAACCCTCGTTTATCTACTGTGCAAAAAGGGATTGACATATGCCGTCAAGAAAACATTGATTTTATTTTAGCGGTTGGAGGCGGAAGTGTCATTGATTGTGCCAAAGCCATTGCAGCGGGGGCGTTATATGATGGGGACTCATGGGATTTTATTTCACGAAAGACGACAGTTCAACGGGCACTGCCAATAGGAACAGTATTAACGCTAGCAGCGACAGGATCAGAAATGAATGCAAATTCTGTTATTACAAATTGGGAAACGAAGGAGAAATACGGTTGGAGCAGTCCGGCTGTCTTTCCTACATTTTCGATTTTAGATCCCGTTTATACAACAACTGTTCCGAAAGACCATACAGTGTATGGCATTGTTGACATCATGTCGCACGTATTAGAACAATATTTTCACCATGCGCCAAATACGCCATTACAAGATCGTATGTGTGAGTCCATTTTACGAACTGTAATTGAAACGGCTCCAAAACTTATTGAAAATTTACAGCATGTTGATCATCGTGAAACAATTTTATATTGTGGAACGATGGCCTTAAATGGAATTTTACGCATGGGGCTACGCGGTGATTGGGCCACACATAATATTGAGCATGCTGTGTCAGCGGTGCATGACATTCCACACGCAGGTGGGTTAGCTATTTTATTCCCGAATTGGATGAAGCATGTGCTTGATGAACATGTGGAGCGTTTTAAGCAGCTAGCTGTTCGGGTGTTTGACGTTTATCCAGAAGGAAAAGGAGATCGGGAAATTGCGCTAGAAGGAATTGAAAAGCTTCGAGCGTTTTGGAATAGCATAGGTGCTCCTTGTCGATTAGCAGATTATCATATCGGTGAAGAATCATTGCCAATAATAGTAGAAAAAGCAATGGCGTTCGGCCCATTTGGTAATTTTAAAAAGTTACACCATGATGATGTCATGGCGATTTTACAAGCCTCATTGTAAAGTGCGAAAAATGTCATAATGAATCCGTTTACATTGTTTTCGTGAACTTGATTCTCGATATTTATTTCGCTAAAGTGAAAGAGGATACAATCATTGAGGAGGAAACGTACATGACGCATATTCAGTTTGACTACTCAAAAGCGTTGTCTTTTTTTGGTGAACATGAATTAATGTATTTGCGTGATGCAGTGAAAGTGGCACATCATGCTCTGCATGAGAAAACAGGACAAGGAAACGACTTTTTAGGATGGATTGATCTCCCTGTCGCATATGATCGCGAAGAGTTTGCTCGCATTCAACAAGCAGCTAAAAAAATTCAACAAGACTCTGATGTATTGTTAGTCGTCGGCATTGGTGGTTCTTATCTTGGTGCTCGTGCGGCAATTGAAATGTTGCAACATTCTTTTTACAACGCGCTCCCAAGCGAAAAACGAAAAACACCGCAAATTATTTTCGTCGGCAACAACATTAGTTCTACATATATGCGCGATGTTATGGATTTACTGGAAGGAAAAGATTTTTCCATTAACGTCATTTCGAAATCGGGAACGACGACAGAACCAGCGATTGCATTCCGTATTTTCCGTAAACTTCTTGAAGAAAAGTACGGAAAAGAAGAAGCGCGCAAACGCATTTATGCAACAACAGACCGTGCGCGTGGAGCGTTAAAAACGTTAGCGACAGAGGAAGGATACGAAACATTTGTTATTCCAGATGATGTAGGTGGTCGTTACTCTGTTTTAACAGCGGTCGGTTTATTGCCAATTGCCGTAAGCGGAGCGGATATTGAGGCAATGATGAAAGGGGCTGCCCAAGCACGCGAAGATTTCAGTAAATCAGAACTAGAAGAAAACATTGCTTATCAATATGCTGCTGTACGTAATGTGCTATACAACAAAGGGAAAACAATTGAGATGCTTATTAACTACGAGCCAGCGTTACAATATTTTGCTGAATGGTGGAAGCAATTGTTTGGTGAAAGTGAAGGAAAAGACCAAAAAGGTATTTTCCCAGCTTCTGCAAACTTTTCGACAGACCTTCATTCGTTAGGGCAATATGTGCAAGAAGGTCGTCGCGACTTGTTTGAAACTGTATTAAAAGTAGAAACACCACGTCATGAGTTGACGATTGAAGCAGAAGATAACGACTTAGATGGATTGAACTATTTAGCAGGAAAAACAGTTGACTTTGTCAACACAAAAGCGTTTGAAGGAACATTGTTAGCACATACAGACGGTGGTGTACCAAACTTAGTTGTAACGCTACCACGATTAGATGAATATACATTCGGTTACCTTGTTTACTTCTTTGAGAAAGCGTGTGCGATGAGCGGATATTTACTTGGAGTCAATCCGTTTGATCAACCAGGTGTAGAAGCATACAAAGTGAACATGTTTGCTCTTCTTGGTAAACCTGGATACGAAGAGAAAAAGGCTGAGCTTGAAAAACGATTGAAATAATGAAAAAAAGAGCTTTTCCTGGGTGCAGGGAAAGCTCTTTTTTTGGGCATGATAACAAACAGAGGAGGAGTGATCGATATGATTGAAATTCCATCTGCATTAGAAGGAAAAACATTTTTATTAAATGTGTTAGAACAGGAATTAAAACCTCTCGGCTATGTGATCGGTGGAAATTGGGATTACGATCACGGTTCGTTCGACTATAAGATGGCGGATGATGTTGGGTACCAATTTTTACGCCTTCCATTCGTCGCGATCGATGGACAACTCGATTCATATGGGGCAACGGTTGAATTGAAGCGCCCATACGTCTTATGCCATAAATATCAGCGTGGCTTAGATGACAATGTGCATATTGGGAATATAAACGCATCATTTAATCAATTTTCTGAGCCAGAAGATCCCGATGCAACGGTACCTGATCGATATGTAGCTATGGCAAAAACGCTCGTCAAAGATTTAGAAGAACGGTTATTGCGCTAAGACGATAAGTTCATCTGTCGACTGAATGATCGTATGCGACGGTGGATTAATTACAACATGTTGATTGTTTGCGACACCGATAAGCAATATATCTTCTTTTTTTAATTCCGTAAGCATTGACGCAAAAGACATCCCGTTCCATTCGTCGCGCATAGCCAACCGTTTGATTGGATGTTTTTTGAATTGCTCGACGTCGTTTAATATGTTTGGAGATGAGAGGCAATTGGTCATTAAGAAGCTGATCCATTTATTTGTTTCAATCGTTTCATCTGCCCCAGCGCGCTTTGCATTATCAACTTGGGTAGTTGTTAATATTTCCACAACAGTATACACGGATGGATGAAGCGCTTTTACTGTTAAAAGGGTGACGATGGATGCTAAATCGGCCTCCGTTTCGTTTTTATGTTGATTGGCAGTAATAATGACGGTGCGGGCTTCAAATACGTTTGCTTTTTTCCACACATCGTCATGCGTCGGATTTCCTTTAATGAAATGAACGTGTTTCGGAACATCCCAACGTTTTAGAGTCTCATCGATCACGAGACACGGAATGTCGGGCGGCATGAGAGCAAGTAGCTGGCGAATGCGTTCATTCCATCCGACTAAGATGACATGTCCCCCTTTTGTATAAGGGAGTTCCCCAGTTGATAAAGCGTTTTCTTTTGAAAGTGCTTTTGTAGATAGCGTGACAAAATAAGCTGAAACAAAAGCTGTACCGAGCAAAATGAGAGTGATAGCGACAAGTTTACCACCCAATGTTTTCGGTACGAGGTCGCCATAACCAATCGTTGTTGTTGTAATGAGCGCCCACCATATGCCGTCGAATGCTGTTAAAAATGTTTTTGGCTCGACGACATGAATGATCATCCCAAATAAACAGATAATTGTTGTAATGGTGAATATGATTCGTATCAGTGGAGAAAGTCGCCAATATGAAGCGAGAAATTCATACCATCTCATCTATTTTCCCTCCTGTTTTATTATTGTAGACGAGATGGTGTCATTTCTTACATATTTTCTCTCAAAAAGAAAATAATATGAACGAAAGGAGGGACGCTGATGGATATGCATCGCATTAAACAAATTGTTTCTTCGCCAGATGATATTCGGGTATGTTATCACGGTCAATCTGTTTGGATTGATGGGTACGATGAAGCGAATCGAACAGCTACCGTACATATGCGTGGCCGGGAACATGAACGTCACATCGTTCCAGTAGAAGAACTAACAGAAGAGTAAAAGAAAAACCCTTGCGATGCAAGGGTTTTTTGATGGAGCATACCGGGTTCGAACCGGTGACCTTCGCGCTGCCAGCACGACGCTCTCCCAGCTGAGCTAATGCCCCTTTTGTTTATATTGTAAAAACATTTTGTTTTTTCGTCAATCGATATTAAGAGATCATCGGGATGGTTTGCATAATGGTTTCACTATTTTGTTCAATCGGAATCTCATCGTTTTCCATCCACTCTAAAAAGGAAGATGTTAGTTGTGGATCGAATTGTGTCCCTGCTCCTCTTTTGATTTCTTCATAAGCTTCTTCCCATGTAAGTGATGCGCGATATGGCCGAATGCCTGTCATTGCTTCAAGTGAATCAGCTAACGCCACAAGACGAGCGAGAAAAGGGATGGCCTCTCCTTTTTGGTTATATGGATATCCATTGCCATCCCATCGTTCATGGTGGTATAAAACAATATGAGAAATTTCAGATGAAACATGGTAATGTTGTAATATTTGTATACCGAATAGTGGATGTTTTTTCATTTGAGCAAATTCTTCTTCAGATAGCTTTCCTCTTTTTGTTAAAATATGAACAGGAATGTGTAATTTACCGATATCGTGAATGAGTGCTCCAAGTTGAAGTTCTCGCTTTTCTTCATCATTGAGTTTCAAAAACGAAGCAAAAGATAAAGCGATTTTCGTCACTCGATATGAATGAAGGAAAGTTAGCTCGTCCTTTTTTGAGAGCTGGCGCATAAGGAAACAAAGTTCCATATTTTTTATAATAGAGGACATGTCGTTCTCCACCTTTTTGTTTTGAAGGAAATTTTCATCATATATACTAATATAAATGAGAATCATTTTCAAGTTAAATATTTTCGATATCGACGCCGCGAACAGAAGGAATTTGATGAATAAACTCGTATACATCTGTTGTTGCGCGTTTTTGATCGACAGATACTTTTAATTCAACAAAGTGATTTCCGTTATCTAAGTCTTTTATGCGCACCGTTTTAATGCGAATATTTTTTTGTTTAATCGTACCGATGACTTCAGAAATTTTTGTTGCATCTAGCACGGTGAGTTTAACGGAAAGCTCTTTTTCTCTTAGTTGTTTCGGACCGAAAACGGTTGTTATAAGCGGAATAAGTTCGACGCTAGCGATAAGGAAGATGACGCACAATATCGCTTCGATATAAAAGTTTGCCCCTACAGCGATTCCGACACCTGCAGCTCCCCAAATGAGCGCGGCAGTTGTTAAACCAGAAATGCTATCGTTTCCGCGGCGAAGAATAACACCTGCGCCGAGAAAGCCGATACCTGATACAATTTGAGCAGCGAGGCGAAGTGGATCCATATTTATATGGTCGCTTTTTGGAAATGTGTATGCTGATTCAATTGAAACGATTGTTAACAAACAACTTACAATCGAAATAACGAGGCAAGTTTTAAGACCAACAGGTTTTCGTTTTAATTCTCGTTCTAGACCGATAACGAGCCCGAGGACAGCAGAGATTCCGAGTTTCATAAGTACATGGGCGTCCATGAGACATTCCTCCTTTTCTTCGTAATTAAGTATATTCGAAAGGATGACGAACATGAAGGCATATATAGCACTAATTATTGGAGCACTTTCTATTTCCACTTCAGCGATTTTTGTCAAATTTACAGATGCTCCGTCAGCTGTTATCGCATTTTATCGCCTCTTTTTCGCAGTTGTTTTCATGACTCCGTTGTTTATTGTAAAACATATACGCGAAACGAAACAGATGAAAAAAAAAGATTGGGCTTTTGCGGTGTTGTCTGGAACATTGCTTGCGTTTCATTTTATTCTTTGGTTTGAATCGCTTCGTTACACATCCGTTGCAAGCTCCGTCGTTTTAGTTACGTTACAGCCGATATTCGCTTTTGTTGGTGGATTTTTCTTTTTTAAGGAAAAGATGACGATGAGTGAATGGGTAAGTGCGCTACTTGCAATTTTAGGTAGCGTCATTATTAGTTGGGGGGATTTTCGCATAAGTGGCAAAGCACTTTATGGAGATATGCTTGCATTGATTGCGTGTGCTATGGTCACGGGCTATTGGTTAGTCGGTCAACATTTACGAAAGCAATTTTCTCTAATTACATAT